>PMBV01000322.1 GCA_003153055.1 Myxococcales bacterium | reverse complement strand
TTTATCCCGGCGCACCCACTCCCCCCGCCCTCGCCCGCCGGGCGAGGGGGCCCGCTCTCAGGGCCGCGGGGCCCTGGACGACCGCACTGCCAACGGGCTCCTCCTGGGTGGCTAAACGTTGGTTGGGCGTGGCGGCTCGCCCGGGCCTCCACCACCGCCCCAGTTCACCCTGACTCGAGAGCTTCAGGGCTCAGGCAATGCCCTCGGTCTTGGGCCCTCTGCTGGTCAAGGACCCCAGTGGACTCCCTGCAAGCCATTGAGACAGCCGCGGCGAGTAGCCGAGGAGCCACGTTCGATGCGGGCGACCGACGAACGGAGGAGGAGACCTTCGGCGACGCAGTCCAGTCCAGCGAGCAAGCAACCAGCCCGCGTCGCGGTCGCGGTCGCGGTCGCGGTCGCGGTCGCGACAGCACTGCCGAGGGCTTGCCAGGGTAGAGTGAACCGCGGCGATGGTCGAGGCCCGGGTGGTTGCGACCACTCTCACGTTTAGCGTCGTGGGGGTCCTCGGCGGCCTCGCAGAGTTGTCTCGATCTCAAAGGCTCGCAGGGAGCCCACTGGGGTCCTTGACCGGCAGAGGGCCCAAGGCGGAGGGCATTGCCTGAACCCAGAAGCTCTCGACTCAGAGTGAACGAGTGGGGTGGTGGAGGCCCGAACGAAGTGCCACGCCCCTCCAACGTTCAGCCACCCAAGACGAAACGTTTCGGCAGGGCGGTCGTCCAGGGCCCCGCGGCCCTGAGAGCGGGCCCCCTCGCCCGGCGGGCGAGGGCGGGGGGAGTGGGCGAAGGAGACGCCCCTGGGGGAGTCCGGTCCACTGCGGATGAGCGGTGCCTCAGGCTCCCTCGGTGCCCGAGCGCCCAGCCGGCCCAGCGCCTTGCCGCCGACCACCGGTCCTCAGCCCTCGACCTCGGTGCGGTCACCCCTCGTCGTCGGGTGCGAGAACACCAGAAAGTCCACCGGCTCGCTCGACTCGTTCATGAACTGGTGCGGCACTCCCGGAGCCACCTCAAGGCCCTGCCCTTCGGTACACGTCACCCGCGCGCCGTTCGCCTCGATGACCGCGGTGCCCTTCAACACGAAGAAAAACTGCCGGGCGGTGCCGTGCAGGTGGCGCGTCTCCCGAGCCCCCGGAGGGACCCGCTCGGTGATGATGGACATGTCGGGGCGCTTCACCAGGTGCCAGCCATCGCAGACCTGGCCCCAGATGTAGTGCTCCGCGCTGGAGCGATCGACTGGCTTCATGTGGTGAGACCTCCCGACGCCCATTCACGCGGCCCATGGGCCGGTGGTCAACCCTTCAGCCGACCAGCCGCGTCGTCTCGTGAGGTGCCACCTGGGCGACCTGCGCCAGCAAGCCACGAATCACCTCTCGCAGGGTGGCGAGCGGCACCGGCTTTTCCATCAACAAGCGCTCGGGAGGCACCAGCGCCCGGTAGGTCGGGACATCGGCGGTGACGAAGAGGATTGGCACCTCGAGGCTCCGGGCCGCCAACTCCTTCAAGAGCTCGACACCCAGGCGGTCAGGAAGCCCAATGTCCGACACGATGACATCTGGCCGGTGCGCATCGATGGCCACCACCGCCGCCCCCACCGTGGCGACTCCAATCACACAGCATTCTTCCAGCTTCGATAGGGCACGCACGAAGGCCGTTCGCTGCATGTCTTCGTCTTCGACCACCAGCACGCGACTCATCGCGACCCCCAACAGCAGTGCTCAGGTGACACCCAGAGTGTCACCCAGGGGGCACCAATGACCGATCCACGAACCGGGGGCTCGGGCGACGTGAGCCGAGACGACCTGCGCCGAGGGCTCGCCCGAACCGCCCGGACTGTCGAAGGAAAGCGAGAGGGAACTGGGGACACGGCGTGTGGCCTCGAGTGTGGGTGGTTGCGCTCGATGGGTGCGACAGACTGGTTGCACGCCCTTGGAATGCAATTCGCGAGCCCGGGTAGGCCCGCCACGGGGGCCGTCAAACGGCTGGCCCGAGCCTCCGTCATCGCGCTGACGGTGCGTTGAATCGACAGGAGCGGTCCCCGTCAGCCGCGAGGACCGCCGAGCCCCGCCTCACTGAGCGCCAGCGCGAACCTCGGCCTCAGCGGACGCCCGAGAGGGTACCCGAGCCGAGGTCTTCGTCCATCACCTCGTAGAGCGGCGTGCGCTGCTTGGAGCCATGGAGCGCCCGCTCTCCCAGCGGGCTCACGTCGAAGCGAGCGCCGATGGCCGCCAGCGTCTTGGAGGTCACCAGCACCTGCCCCGGCTCGGCGCTCGCCGCCACCAGGCCCGCCAGCGTTGGCGGCTCGCCGATGACTTGAAAGTCGAGGCGGTGCTCCGAGCCAGTGGTGCCCGCCATCGCCCGACCGGTGGTGAGGCCGACCCGCAGCGGCACTCGGTCCTCTTCGGCCATCGACTCCACCTTGCGCGCCCAGCCGGCTCGAAGCGCGAGGGCCGAGCGCACGGCCCGAATCGCGTCATCACCGCGCTGGTACGGCGCCCCGAAGACGACCTCCGCCCCATCGGCCGTGAAGCCAGTCACCGTCCCCTGAAAGCTGAAGACGAGCTGAGTGCAGAGGTGCTGGAACTCGCCCATCAGGGCCACCAGCCGCTCGGTGGGTGGCCGGGCCAGGCGCGCCGCGAGCCCCACGAGCTCGATGCGCACGACGGTCACCAGCCGCTCGTCGAGCTGCGCCAGCTGCGCGGTGCCCTGTTTGAGCTCGGCCAGTCGCCGCGCGAGCACCTCGGGGCCAAGAAAACGTTCGAGGGCGTGATGGAGGCGGGCATCGTCGCCGTGCCCCGCGCGCTCGAGCTTCTCGATGCCGGTCTGCATGAGCTGCGCAATGGCAGAGCACACGTCGAGCAGCTCGTCGACCGACTCACCGGAGCGGGAGTCGCGGTTGAGGTACAGCACCCCCAAGTAGGGCGCCGCCTTCCCGATGGGAATGCACAGCACCTGATCGACTCCGTAGAGCATCACCGACTCACGCTCGGCAAAGCGGCTGTCGTCTTGCACGTCGGCCACCGCGATGGCCTGGCCCTGCTCGAGGGCCGTGTCGATGACCGCGTCGGACACCGGCACCTCGCCGCGCATCAGCTTCTTCGAGTGGCGCACCGCCGAGGGCACCAGCACGCCGGTGCGGTGGCGGAGCAGCACCACGCCGGTCGTCGCCCCCACCCGCTGCATCACGAGATCCGTCGTCTCGTCGAGGAAGGCCTGGAGGCCGTCGGCGCGCGCGAGGCACTCGGCTACCCGGTACAGGAGCGCCAACCAGCGAAAGGTCACCGGGGTCCGCGCGTCGGCCTCGTCGCCCAGCGCAAAGGGCGTGGAGGGCTCGCTCTCGTCGGTGTCGTGGGGCCCGCGGTGTGACACCCGCGGGGCCGAGAGCTCGAAGGGCGCCACGTTGTCCAGCGCCCGGAGGACGGTGGACTCGGTCAGATCGCGGGTCATCACCAGCGCCTCGCGAATGTCGATGCCTCGACCGAAGCGCCGCACCGCGCCGCCGCCAGCTACGTCGACCATCTCGGTGTCACGCGCCTCCTCGGCCGTGCGCCTCCTCACCCGCAGGGTGTTCTCGCCCACCAGAACGACGTCGCCGACCTCGAGCGGCTTGCTGCCCACCGCCGCCTGGTCGTTGAGCCGGCTCCCGTTGCGGCTGCCGAGATCCTCCAGCACCAACGCCTCACCCTTGACGTGGAGCCGGGCGTGCTTTCTCGAGACGAGGTCACCGGAGAGGACGATGTCGTTCTCGTCGGCACGGCCAAGCTGGGTCACTCCTTCGGTCAAGTCGTACAGCGTGTCGAAGTACCCCGGGCCGTTGATGACGAGCTGCCACATGGCTCGTGGGAGTATGCCACGACCCTGTGGAAGTCGAGGCGAGTCACCGACCCGGCTCGACGGGAGCCTTCGAGGGCTGACCGCCAACGGTGGGTGCCGGGTTGGGGAGCGCCGCGGGAGAAGGCGACGGGGCGCGGACGATGAAGGCCAGCACCAGCGCGAGGGCCGCGACGACTCCGAGGGCCGCGCCGATGACAGCGAAGCGAAGGCCTCCGGAGCTTTTCTCCGAGGTCGCGAAAGCCTCCAGCGCTCCTGAGTCTCCGTTCACGGCCTCGGGCAGTGACGGGGCGCCCGGCGAATCGGGGGGACGGAGGCCGTCGTTCGAGGGCTTCGTTCCAGGCAGGCCGAGCTTGGTGGCCGGCGTGGCGACCGAGGCGAACGACGAGAAGAGCGTCGACACCTCCTTGGCCGAGGGGCGCTGGCCGGGGTCGTGCTGCAACATCTGGCGAACCACCGCGGCCCACCGTTCAGGGAAGACCGGAGTCACCTTGGGCGCCCAGGCCCGCCCAGCGACCGCGTGAACGATGCCCAGCGTCGACACGGCCCCCGGAGGTGGCGCACCGGAGGCGATGCACAGCAGGGCCGCCAGCGAGTACACGTCACTGGCCTCGGTCGCCGGCTCGCCTCGGGCGCACTCGGGAGCCAGGTACGCGGCGGTCTTCACCAGTTGGCGCGCCGAGCGGCTCTCTCCGCGGCGATCCGTCATCTGGTCGACCAGCACGAGGGGCACGTCCCACCAGAGGACCCGGTCGCCCCGCGTCAGGAGCACCGAGTCGGCACCCAGCTCCCCGTGCACCACCCCGTGCCGATGCACCAGGTGCATGGCCTGGGCGAGCTGCACCGCCATCGAAAGCGTGGCGTGCTCGTCGAGCCACTCGCCATCTGCGAGCCGCGAGGACATCAGCTCGCCATCGGGGAACTCCATCGCCAGGAAGGCGAGCACGTCGGTCTGGCCCGACTGGAGAATCTTGGGCAGCACCGGGTGGACCGGGAGCTCGCCACAGGCGCTCGCCGCGGCCGCGCCATTCGCCTTGAGTGGCATCCACCGCACCGCCACCCGCTCACCCGAGCTGGTGTCTTCGCCCCAGTCCAGCTTCCCGACTCCGTCGCACCGCAGGGGAGCGCGGATACGGAAGCGCGGTTCAAACCTCTTGGTCTCAAGGATCGACATCGAGTTTTTCGCGACCTCCTGTCGCCCGACGAGATGGCTCCTTCAACGGAGAGGCGCCCAAGGGCAACCGGGTCACTTCTGAGGGTTCCCGACCGACCAAGGTCAAGTCGTCAGGGGCAAATCGCCCGCATACACCACACTGACTGGCCATCACAACGGGGCGCCTTTTCCGTGATTCAGTAACTGGCCAGCAATCTGAGCTGCCTGCCTCAGGTCGTGAACTTCCGTACAAGAGCTGTGCTACATCCACGAGTGGTGCGGTGCGCGATCTGCAAACGGGAGCACGCGGAAAACGAACCGTGCCCATTGCCGACTCCTGCGAGGGTGGGGCCTGGCGTTCCAGCGGTGAGACCGTTGGCCCCGGCAGGCGCGGGCGCACTGCAAGCCACGCCAGCGCAGCGCGAAGGAGCACAGCCGGCCACCGATGACGACCCGCTGATCGGCACGACCATCGGCAGCTTCTCGGTGACGCGCCGGCTGGGCCTTGGGGGTATGGGCACGGTCTACCTGGGGGAGCAAGCGGCCATCGGGAGCAAGGTGGCCATCAAGGTCCTCCATGAGCACCTGGCGACCAACCCCTCGCTGGTGCAGCGCTTCTACGCCGAGGCGCGAGCGACGAACCTCATCGGCCACGAGCACATCGTCTCCATCATCGACCTGAGCGTGCTCCCCCGCAATCGGTACTACTTCGTCATGGAGTACCTGGAGGGGCGCGCGCTCAACGAGCTCCCCCGACCGATGGCCGCGGCCCTTGTGGTGCACATCATGGCTCAAGCCTGCGACGCGCTGCAGGCGGCCCACGCCAACGGCGTCGTGCACCGCGACCTCAAGCCGGAGAACATGATCCTCATTCGGCGAGGGCGGAACGACCAGTTCCTGAAGATCCTCGACTTCGGCATCGCCAAGCTCTTCGCCACCGAGCTCGCGGGCCAGAAGACCATGGCGGGGATGATCATGGGCACCCCAGAATTCATGGCGCCCGAGCAGACCACCGGCGAGCCAGTCGACGGGAGAACCGATCTCTACGCCCTCGGCGTCATCGCGTACGAGTTGGTGACGGGCAAGCTGCCTTTCACCGGCACCAACCTGGCCGACCTCCTCGTCGCCCAGCGAATCCAAGCCGCCGTTCCGCCCCACGTCCTCAACCCCCAGGTACCGACGCGATTGTCGGACGCCATCATGCGAGCGATGGCGAAGGCGCCCGACGCGCGCTGGCAGACCGCCGACGAGTTCCGAGAGGCCCTCGAGACGTCGCTCTCGGGCGCGGTGATGACTGGCGTCGAGCCCCGCTCCCGCTCCAAGGCACCTCCCGGCATGGTCGCCAGGGGCACGCCCGCCAAGCCGCGCTCAGTCGATGACCCCCTGTCTGGTCAGACCGAGCTGAGCACCTGGGTCGAAGCCTTCTCCGAGGCGCCTCCCCCACGCGGCGAGGGCGAGGGGCGCTCCGCACCCGAGGTTGCTCCAAACGTCGGACGGCCTGCCGACCCACGAGCGGCTGAGCCTCGAGAGCGACCAGGGTCGGGCGCTCCAGCGGAGCCAGCAGGCGGCGCCGTGGCCCCGCGACCCGACGCGGAGAATGCGCCGCTCCCTCGTGAGCCAGCGCTGAGCCCTGCGTGGTCCTTCGCCGAGAAGCCTCCGTCGCAGCCTCCCGTCGCCTCGCCTGGGAGCGCACCCGAAGCCTCGCTGGGAGTGCCCGGCCGGCAAGGGAGGGCAGTGACACCCGAGGCCGTCTCGCCGAGCGCTCGAACCGAGAGCCCAGCACCTGTGGTGGGCGACCCGGCCAAGGACGCAGCACCGGACGGCTCATCTCGAGCCCGCCCCAAGGCCGCCGGCCCAGCCGAGGGAGGCTCCTCCGCGTTGGGTGGGTCACGGAGCACGCCTGCGCCAACCGCGACGGACCCGGCTCGGTACACGCCCAGAGGCTCTCAGCGCGGCTACATCGGAGCGCCGAGTGCTGGGCCTTCGGCGGTCAGGGCCGTGTTCGGCTCGGCGCCTTCGTCCATGAGCGGGCCAGGCGCACGGCAGGGCACGCCGGTGCCTCGTGGGACCCCCACGCCGCGACCCAGGGCATCGACCCCCTTCGGGTGGAGCGTGAAAGTCTTCGATCAACCCAAGGGCGCCTCCCGCGTGCTCCGGTGCACCGAGGTGACGCGCGGGGGCATGTTCCTCCAGGCGGCCGAGGGCTTTCCCCCCGTGCTCAGTCGCCTCAAAGTGACGGTGATGCTGCCCGACGGTGAGCTGAGCCTGACCGTCGAGGTCGTTCAGCACGTGTCCGCCGAGCGAGCCAAGGCCTGGAACATGCCGGTGGGCTTCGGGGTGCAATTCGTCGAGCTCACTCAGGCCCAGCGAGACGACGTCATCGACCTCGCCAAGGGCCGGCCGCGGGGGAGCAGCGGCCTCCACCGACCTCCGGAAAAAGACGACCCGAGGGCCGAGGAGCTGCTCGCCAAGTATCGCAACCGCGGCGCGGCCAGCCACTACGACTTCCTCGGTGTCGTCGAGGACGCCGACTTCGCCGAGGTGCGGCAGCGGGTGCGCGACGGGAAGAAGAGCCTCGTGGATCTCCGGGCCAGGCCGCTGTCGGCCCGCCAACGAGAGCAGATCGACACCCTCGACAAGAAGCTCGATGAGATCCTCCTCACCATCGGCCAGCCCCGGCACCGACTCGACTACGACGCCCAGCGCGGCAACTGGAAGGGCACCGCCCGGTGCATCGCGGGAGGCGTGTCGGTGACCGACCTCGACAACGCGCGGCACCGGTTCCTCGCCGAGCGCAGCCGCGTCGAGGGCACCGCGCACCTCCACTTCACCACCGGGGCCGCCTGGGAATCGCAGAAGGACTTCCTCCGAGCCCAGCAGGAGTTCGAGCGCGCCCTCTCGCTCGACCCGCTGAACCTCGCCTTCCACCAGCGCTACCAGGCCCTCAAGCGCACCATGAACGCGCCCGTGCCCCCCAAGCGCCGGTCCTAAAGCCGAGCGGGCTATCGAGCCTCGAGACGGCCAATCAGATCGAGCAGCTGCCCGTAGTTGGACAGCGTGAGCTCGGGCAGCACCATCTGCTGAGCGGTTTCGTAGACGCTGGCGGCGTGGCGTCGGGTGATGGCGTTGGACGAGATGATGTCGAGCCGCTCGCGGTACTCGAGGGAGACATAGGTGCCGTACTCCGCCCAAGCGTAGTGGCACCCCAGGGCCTGGGCCACCGCGACGTCTTTCTTCACCGAGTCGCCCACCACCAGCACCTCCTCGGGCTCGACGCCGTGACTCGAGAGGATGCGCTGGAGCCCGGCGGGGTTGGGCTTCTCGAAGTCACGAGGCAGCTCGATGGTTGGGCAGGCCGCGCGGTAGGCGCCCTTGACCTCCTTCTGGAGGATGTCGGGGGCCACCAGCGCCTCCCCGTCGGGCCCGGCGGGAAACTGGAAGCCGGGCATGGTGTAGAGGGCGGTGAGCAGCGCATCGAAGCCCAGCCGCTTGGCTCGTTGCTCGGCCGGGTTCCGCGGGGCGTCGGTCAACCCCACCACCGGAATGCCCCGACCCTTCAAGGCGGTCAAGGTCTCGACCACTCCCTTGTAGGGCCTCAGGTACTTGCGCCGGGCCTCGGCGAAGGCGGCCCTCGCCGGCTCGATGACGAGCTTGTCGAAGCTGCCGAACTCGGGGAACTCGTGGAACAGCGACGACTCCTGGAGCGCGTAAGGGTACTCGTTGGATTCGTACTTCGTGTAAACGGCCTTGAGCGACTGCACCACCTTGAGCCGCGGCACGCCGGTCGCCTGCACCACCGAGGCCACCATCGCCTCCACGGCCGGGACGATGTAGTCGATCCACGAGTACAGCGTGTTGTCCATGTCGGTGACGACGAGACGAATCGGCATGGGCCGCGTCTACCTCGATTCGTCCTCGGCACGCACGCGCCTCGAGGTGTAGCGTCGACGATGGAGAGGACTGCATTGGCGATTCGAAAGGTCGGCGACTGCCGCATACTGGGCCCGCTCGGCAAGGGCGGCATGGCGCAGGTGTACCGGGGCATTCACGAGCAGCTCCAGCGCGAGGTCGCCATCAAGGAGCTGGCCCCCGAGAGAGCTAAGAGCCCCGAGGTGCTGTCTCGGTTCAAGCGAGAGGCCCTGGCCCTGGCCGCCTTCCGGCACCAGCACATCGTCACGCTGTACGATCTCATCGAGAAGAACGACGGCTGGTACATGGTGATGGAGCTGGTCGACGGGCCGACGCTCCTCGAGCTGGTGAAGGAGGCGCCGCTCCCCGGTGACGTGGTGGCGGTGATGGGCTTCCAGCTCGCCCAGGCGCTGGAGCACGCCCACTTTCGCAAGGTGGTGCACCGCGACTTGAAGCCAGCCAACATCATGCTGTCTCGTCTGGGTGAGACCAAGCTGATGGACTTCGGCATCGCCCAGAACGAAGACTTGGATCGCCTGACCAAGGTCGGCCTGGCGGTGGGCACGCCGGCGTACATGTCGCCCGAGCAGATCACCGGCGCCCAGGTCGACGTGCGCAGCGACGTCTACTCGCTGGGAGTGGTGCTGTACGAGGCGCTCACCGGCCAGAAGCCCTACTCGGGCACCAACGCCGGAGAGGTCTTCGCCAAGGTGATGCTGGGAAAGTACCCGCCGCTCCGGAAGGTCGCCCCCAAGACACCCAAGCCCCTCCGCGGCGTCATCGAGCAGATGATGGAGCGCCGCCCGCGGGACCGCTTCCAAGACATCACCCAGGTGCGCCGGGCCTTCGAGACGATGCTGGTCGGCGTGCCCCGGTCGATGAGCTCGATGCTGGTGGGGTTTCTCCTGGCCCGCCAACGCATCTCCGAGAGCGAGGCCTTGGCTCGACTGAGCCAGACGGAGCTCACCCAGAAGTCGGCGGTGTCGCTCCGGGAGATCGACGTGCGCCGGTCCCGCTGGGGGCTGGCGATGTTCGTCGGCGTCGTCATCGGCCTCGCGGCGGCGCTGGCACCCCACTGGCTGCCACTGCTCGAGCTCTCCCTGCGCTCGCTCAGGCGGTAAGGGCGCTGGTCGAAATAGCGCCGAGGATGGCGAGGTTGTTTCGACCAGCGCCCTCGTCACCTCTGGCGGAACTGCGAGGCCAGCGTCTCGAGCACCCGCTTGGTGTCGTTGACGAACATCTCGTAGTGCGTGCGGGTGAGGTTCACGGCCGACAGCGCCGGGTCCACCGAGTCGATCGCCGAGGCCTCACGGGCCGCGGTGAAGGCCATGTCGTCGTCGCCCGCCTCAATCTTCGGCACCACCCCCCACCCTCCGTCGAAGGCGATCTGCTCGGCGATCATCAAGATGGCGATGGAGGGGTGGGCCATGCCTTGAATGAGGAGCGAGTGGTGATTCTTCACCACCAGGAGAATGCCCGGGGGCAGCCCCCACGAGGCCAGCACCTGCTCGGTGAACGTCTCGTGCACCCCGTCCACCGCGAGCCAGCGCAGCGGGGTCAGCTTCGGTGCGACCTTCTGCCGCTTGAGGAACTCCGTCAGCCCGATGAGGGCGACCGACAACCCGACGTCGTGCAGCAGCCCCAGAAGGAAGGCGTTCTCAGCGTCGATGGAGGTGTTGCGAGCGATGAAGCGCGACAGCCACGCCACGGCCGTGCTGTGCCGACGAATACACTCGAGCGTGTCGTTGAAGCCTTCGGCACGAAGCACCGTCATGTGGAAGGCCGCCTCCATCACCACGTCGCGCACCGTCGCCAGGCCCATGCGAATCAACGCCTGCTTGAGGGTCGTCACCGGCGCGGTGGCACCGTAGAGCGCCGAGTTGGCCAGGCGGAGCACCCGACCGGCCAGCAAGGGCTCGCGCTCCAACAACGACCCGATGTCCTCGATGCGGGCGCTCGCCTTCTGCGAGAGCTCGAGGATCTCCAGGGCCACCCGGGGAGGTCGAGGCAGCTCCAGGCCCGGTTGTTGGAGGAAGCCGTCGAGCCACGTCTTGAGCCGAACCTCTTCGTCGGAAAGCGAGGGCGTATCAGCCGGGAGCGTGTGAGTCCCTCGGCCGTACTGTGGGTTGGTGCGTGAACCGAGCGAAGCCATGGGCTTGGGCGGGTGCAACAGGCGTGCGGCAGGAAACCGTCGTGGTCTCGGGGCTCTCCGAAGGGCGCTCGATGTCACCCACGACTCTCCGGGTCAACGCGCCCCGGGAGACCTTTCATGACACCGACGAGTCGCGGTTGGAGAGAGGCCCCGACCCGGAGGCGTCGACGGAGCGCCAGAGCCAGACGCCGATCGGCACCAGCGCGAGGAGCAGCTGCGGCCCGAGGCTCAGCAGGTCGGGGAACAACCCCAACGCGTCGACCGTGACGAAGCGCACCGGCTCGAGGGGCAACACGCCAAGCTCCTGGAGACCATGGAGCCCCTTGCCCAGGAGCATCACGGCCGTCGCCAGGAGCAGCACCGTCGACCAGGCGAAGAGCGTCTTCATCGGCAACCGGAAGCCCACGGCGCGAATGACGAGCACGAGCCCGAAGAGCGCCACGAGGCCAGTGGCTCCGCCCGCCAGCACGGCGTCGCGCGAGTCAGTAGCCAGCCCCTCGAGGAACAGCGCCGTCTCGACGCTCTCTCGGCCCACCGAGGTGAAGCTGATGATGAACAGCGACGCCACGCTGCCCTTCTCGACCGCGTCGCCCGTCTTCGCTCGCAGCTGGGTCATGAAGCGGCTGACGCCCGCGCGAGCCGAGAGCCAGAAGGCGGCGTACACCAGGAGCCCCACCGCGCCGAGCGCCACCAGCGACTCGAGCCACTCCCGGTTGGCCCCGGCGAACAGGGCCTGGCCAAAGAGGAAGGCGACGACGCCGAAGACCAGGGCCGAGACCCACGCCAGGTGCACCACTCGCACCAGCGTGGGTGCCTTCATCTTCTTCAGCACCGCCAGGAGCGCGCCCACGACGATGACGGCCTCGAAGCCCTCGCGGAGGAGGATGAGCAGCGCCGCCACGAAGATGGACCAGAAGCCCGAGGAGCCGGTGCCACGCGCTCGCTCGAGGAGCGCCACGGTGCCGAGGGCCTCCTTCTCGAAGTCACCCTGCCCGTCCGCCGCCAGCCGGGTGCGGGTGAAGCTCGCCTCCAGCCGTGACACCAGGTTCGGGTCTCTCGCGCGCAGGCGGGGCTCCACCGGCTCGACCCCTTCGAGGTACGCGTCGACCACCGCCTGGCGCGCCGCCGTGCGCTCACCTTGCTTGAACAGCTCCACCGCTCGATTGAGCCCACGGAATGCCACCTCGAGCGAGGCGAGGCTCGGCGCAGGCAATCGCCGGCGAAGGCAGGGTACTCCCTGGGCCCCGAAGGCTTCGCCCAGCTGCTGGTTGGTCGACGAGGCCAGCACGTCCCAGCTCGCCAGCGGAGGCACCGTGAGGCACTCGGGCTGGCTCATGGTGAAGACGTAGAAGGCCAGCGCCCACCGCGCGTCGTCGTCGAGGCGAGCCCCGAAGGGCGCCATGGCCGTTCCCTGAACGCCGAACGAGGTGGTGTTGAAGACCTTGTAGGGCGTCAGGGTGGCCAGCCGCGCGGGGTCGTGAAAGCTCGCCGGCTTGGGCTCCAAGGCCGCCGCGGCCGCGCCATCGCCCCGCCCCTCGGCCCCGTGGCAACTGGCGCACTCGCGGGCGTACACCACCGCCCCGGTTGCCAGCTCGGGTGGGTGCCGCGGCGCGCGGGACAGCCCTCGGCCGCTGACGATTCTCTGGGCCACCTCCCCACAGCGCTCGGCGGTTCGAGGGTCTCTCCTGGCAGCCGACGCCTGGAGCTCGCGGGCGGCCTCGAGCCAGGGCGCTCCGTCTCGGCCCGTGGCCACGAGCTGCGTCACCACTTCGTCCAAGAAGCCCTGCTGCTCGACGAGCTCGGACTGACTCCCCGAGGCCAGCGCTCCTTTGAAGTCTCCCTCGACATACTCGAGGAGCCCCACCACCCGATGCCACCGAGTGCCATCGTCCACCGGCGCGGCGCTGAGCACCGCCAAAAGCCCCACTGCGATCATGGGTGAAGCATGTCCATTTTGCGAATTAAAGTCAAAATCATCTTGGCGTCGCCGGACGATGGCCGCACGAGCGGCTCGATTTCGAGCGCATGGCCAAGGTAAGAAGGCGCCATGTCGGAGGTCGCCTACCTGGAGCTGTTGCGGACGGTGGTGGAGCAGGGCCGAGAGCGGAAGGAGCGAACCGGCGTGGGGACGCGGGGCCTCTTCGGCGCGCAGCTCCGCTTCGACCTGCGGGAACGCTTCCCGTTGCTCACCACCAAGAAGGTGCACCTCAAGTCCATCATTCACGAGCTGCTGTGGTTCGTGCGGGGCGAGACGAAGGTGGGCCCGCTGCACGACGCAGGGGTGAGCATCTGGGACGAGTGGGCCACCCCGGAGCAGACCGCGCGGTTCGGCCGCCAGGCTGGTGACCTGGGCCCGGTGTACGGGCACCAGTGGCGGAACTTCGGAGCCACCCGGCGGCCTGACGGCGGCTATGAGTCGAACGGGGTCGATCAACTGGCGCGGCTGGTGCGAGACCTCAAGGCCAACCCCTCGAGCCGTCGGCTCATCGTGACAGGGTGGAACCCCAAGGAGTCTGACGAGGTGGCGCTGCCTCCGTGTCACACGCTCTTCCAGTTCCACGTGCAGGACGACGAGCTGTCGTGCCACCTGTACCAGCGGAGCGCCGACCTCTTCCTCGGGGTTCCGTTCAACATCGCGAGCTACGCGTTGCTCACGATGATGGTGGCCCAGGCGACGGGAAAGCGGCCAGGTGACTTCGTGCACAGCTTCGGTGACGCGCACCTCTACCTGAACCACCTGAGCCAGGCGCGAGAGCAGCTGTCGCGCGAGCCACGCCCCTTGCCGGTGATGCGGCTCAACCCCGCGGTGACCGACCTGTTCTCCTTCCGCTACGAGGACTTCACCCTCGAGGGGTACGAGCCCCACCCGGCGATCAAGGCACCGGTCGCGGTATGAGGGCGCCGCTGGCACTCATCGCGGGAGTCGGGACCAATCGGGTCATCGGAGTCGACGGGCACTTGCCCTGGCGGCTCCCGGAAGACCTGAAGCGCTTCAAGGCGCTGACCATGGGCCACGCGGTCATCATGGGCCGGAAGACGCACGAGTCCATCGGCCGTCCGCTCCCGGGCCGACGCAACATCGTGGTCAGCCGGCGACCGGGGTTCAAGGTCGAGGGCTGCGAGGTCGCGGGGAGCCTCGAGGCCGCGCTGGAGTTGGTGAGGGGCCAGGACACCCTGCCCTTCGTCATCGGGGGCGAGGCGCTGTACGCGGCGGCCCTGCCGCTGGCGACCCAGCTCCACCTCACCTTGGTACCGCTGGCGCCTGCGGGTGACGCGTACTTCCCTGAGCTGGACCCTGGCGCCTGGCGCGAGGTGGAGCGACTGCCAGGCGAGAACGGCGTGTCCTTCGTGCTCCTCGCGAGGGCCACGCCGTAGCGAGCTCCCCTTCTGGGCTGGACCGACGGCGTTTGGTTGGCCGAGCACGAAGGGCGTGAGTACCTGTCTGGCACCATGAGCCCTCTCGGGCCGGGCGCGAAGGAGCAGGCGATGATCCTCATCACCGGAGCAACGGGGAAAATTGGACGCGAGCTCGTCAAGCAGCTGACTGGGAAGGGCGTGAAGGTGCGGGCGCTGCTGCGCCACCCCGAGAAGGCGAAGGACTGGAAAGGGGTCGACGTGGTGAAGGGAGACCTGGACGACGCGGCCTCGGTGAGGGCGGCGCTCCATGGCGTCGAGAAGCTCTTCCTCCTCACCAATGCCAACCCCAAGCACGAGGCCCTGGCCATCGATGAGGCGAAGCGCGCCGGGGTTTCGCTGGTGGTGAAGCTCTCGAGCATGGGCGCGGATGTGGATTCGAAGATGACCATCGGCCGGGCTCACGGGGCGATGGAGGCCAAGCTCAAGGCCAGCGGCCTCGCCTTCACGTTGCTGCGCCCGGGGATGTTCGCGCAGAACTTCCTTGGGCACGCCGAGAGCATCCGCCGGGAGGGTCAGTTTCAAGGCGCCTACGGTGAGGCCAAGGTGGCGCCCATCGACGTGCGCGACATCGCTGAGGTCGCGGCGCTCGCGTTGACCGGGCCTGGCCACGAGGGGAAGACGTATGTGCTGACGGGCTCCGTGGCCATCACCCAGACAGACGCAGCGGCCAAGCTCTCGGCGGCCGTGGGCAAGCCCATCAGGTACGTGAACGTGCCGCTGGAGATTATCGCGAAGTCGATTCGCGAAGGCATGAGTCGCGCCGGGGCGCCGGAGTGGTTGGCGGACGACATGATTGCGATGCAAGAGAGCGCCGCGCAGTATGAGTCGAACGCCGTCAGCCCCGACTTCGAGCGGCTCACGGGACACCCATCTCGGACCTTCGACGACTTCGCTCGAGACTCGGCCTCGGCCTTCCGCTGAGCCGCTTCAGCCCTTCCCTCCGCTGAGCCAGGCACACAGCGCCGCTCGCTTCGTGCCCCTGAGGCTCGTGCGCGGCGACAGGTCGAGCCAGTGAACCCCCAGAGAGCGCTCCGCCCTCGCGAGCCACCCGGGGAGTTCAACCGCCATGCAGACGCCGAGCCCCAAGCCGTCTTGCGGTGCGATGGAGGACCCAAAGCGAACAGTCCTGGCGTTCGAGGAAGAGAAGCCTGGCACCTCGGTCACCCAGACCCGGAACCACTCGGCCTCCCGGCCATCGACGTCGATGCTCCCCTGAATGAAAGGCACGTGGCTAGCATTCTCCCGGTCGCTGCTCAGTCGGGCCGAGAACCAGAACGACTTGACCGCGCCAAGGCCGATGGTCTCGGCAAGGGCGAGCGCCGGTGAGCTGGCCTGCCGGGCGCTGAGTTGGCGATGGACCTGCTCCAGCAGGGCGCGCATCGAGAGTGTGTCGGCCGCGTGCGTCTTCAGGTGCGCCAGACGGTCGAGCCGGCGATCGGCCGCGTCGCTGGCTTGGATGACGTGGGGAAGCAGCGCATCGCACGACGCCTCGGAGCCGTCGACGGCCAAGACCGCCAGGAGAGACAAGGACACTGGCTTTCCCATCGAGGCGGCGGCTTGCACCGCGGCCAGCACGTGGGGAGCGGCCGCCAGAGCGCGGAGCTTCGCCTTCTTCTGCCTGCTCCCCCAGGCGTAGCTCGACTCGAGGTCGAGCAGCACCTTCATGGCCAAACGCCATTGCTCCAGGATGGCCTGCGGCGCCGCCTCCGCGTCGACCAGCTCGCGAATGAGGATGGCGATGGGCCGGTCATGCCGTTCGAGCTCCGAGCGCAGGGCCCGCACCAGAGGGAGCGGTGCGTTCCTCCGGCTCCGCGCGAACCCCCACGCCCCGTTCGAGAGGCTGCTGAGGGCGACCCGCGCGGCCAGCTCGAGATCGACCCCCTCGGGCAACTCGCCGAGGGCGACGAAGGCCCCTCGTCGGTCGCCGGCCGCATTGGCGAGCGCAGCGTTGGCCTCGGCCACCGTCATGCGCCGAACCGCCACTCAGGTGACCGAGCCTTCCCGGTCGCCGTCACCGCGCACCGTGCTCGCCGCGTGCTGAGGTTCCCTCGTCACGCGGCCGACGCTGGCACGTCCTCCTCGGCCCCTCAAGAGACCGAAGACAGTGCTTCTCTACTGCATCAGGAACTGCTGATTAGCGCCACCGTTGCAACTCCAGTGGCCGAGCTGGGCGCCGTCGTCGGTGCTCTGGTCGAAGTCGTCGAGGCACTTGTCGCTCACGATGGAGACGACGCTCACGCTCCCGTCGGAGCTCCTCGGCAACTTCCAGTGCTGATTCGGCCCAGCCCAGCAGTCGAACTCGGCGATCAACGAGCCGTCGGCCGTGTCACCGTTGAAGAGGTCGAGGCAGCGTCCGGTCGCCACGTTCTTGATGAGGTACGCGCCGTCGCTCTGGGGCGTGACGGTCCACTGCTGATTCAGGGCACCGTTGCACGGGCGCTGGATGGCGCGGTCGCCGTTGTTGGGACCGGCGAGGGTCAGGCACATGCCCGAGGAGACGACCTTGAAGGTCGTGCCCGTCGTCACGGGGTCCGGGGGCGGAATGCTCCCAGCTGGGCCGATGACCACCACGGCACCCGACTGGCCCACCGAGCGCACCTGGATGCCGATGTTGGTCCCGTAGAAGTCGTACGATTGGCCGACCGTGAGGGACGCGTCGGCGAACACGTTGGAGCCGGGGGTCATATCGAGCAGCTGAGAGCGGATGCCGTCTGGTGCGGTGGTGAGCTGGGCATAGACGAGCACGCCATTCACGGCGGGGTCCCCCGAGCTGTAGTTGTCGGCCCTCGCGGGCTGGCGAAAGTCGACGCTGTAGAGGATTCCGTTCGGCCCCTGCACCTGGACCAACTGCGTCTCGGTCGTGGACACGTTCTGGGGCGCGATGGTGAAGGTCTGCGTCTCGGCGCCGGTAGCGGTCGCGATGCGCGCGGGGGGGATCCACCCGAGCTGCGCTTTGTAGATGCCGTTGTACTGGTGCTGCGCGTAGGCGTTGCCCATCGAGTCGAAGCCGTTCCCGTACTCGGCCATCGTACACGTGTCGCTCATGGAAACCGGTGCTCCGCCGCTGGTGCAGGAGCGCGTGGACGCGTGGAAGAGCCCGAAGTTGTGGCCGAACTCGTGAATGAACACACCGGTGTCGAGCGCCGCGATCCACGTGATGGCTCCGGGCTGCTCGCCCAGGCCGCCGTAGCCACAGTCTGCCCGGACGGCCAACGAGAAATGGCTGTAGTTGGCCAGGTTGATGCCGTTGTGCTCGGCGATGGCCTTGGCGTCGTTCAACCACCTGTACTTGTCATCACACGAGCCGAATTTGACGTCGTAGGCCCCGACGACGTCGTAGTTCATGGTCAATTGGCCGAACGAGGCCTGGCTCAAATCGTCGGCGAACGCGGCCACCTTGCTCTTGATGTCGTCGTACGTGCCGAGCGGCGGAGCGCCGTCGAAGGTGATTTGGATGACCAACGCCCGTCTCGGTGACGCCAGGACCGGAGCTGGGCCCATCGCGAGGGACCGGTAGGCGCCGCGGACAGGCTTCATCTGGTCGACGTCGATGCTGCCATCGGCGTTCCTGCGCCCGAACACCTGCACCTTGGTGTTTCCGACCGCGGTCCAGTCGACCGGCTGATGCGTGTCGGGCCACGTGGACGGCTGCATGTGGTCGACCACCAGCCGGGTGAGCTTGCCGTCTTGCTCGATGGCGAAGCCGACCTGGTCCTCGGGCGCCAGAACCGAGAGACGCCCTTCAGCCAGGGGCGTCGCCGTCGGCACGCTCTCCGCCTGGGCTGGCAGCGTTGACTGGCCCGGTGCTGACTGGGCCGGGGGTGCTGAGGAGCCACCGCAGGCGAGCAGGGCGAGGCTGGTCGCCGCCAGCAGCGGACCGACCGTTGCCCTGGGGTTCTTCGTTCGTTCGGATTCGTTGCGCATCGTCATCTACCGTTCTTGGTGAGTTGCGGGGCCCACATCTGCGTCGAGCACCTACACGGAGACGGGGCGAAGCAGAGCGGGTCAAACGGCCGTCACGTGTTTCGTGAAGCGTGTCGTTCTCACTTGCTGAGTCAGGGCCTGCCAACAAACGTGGTGATCGATTGGGCCGCGAGAGTGCTGGAGAATCGGCCCTTGGAGGCCGAGATGGTCGCCCCAGCAGCCAGGTTGGAACTGGCCGACGTCACGTGCGGTGTCACCGCGCTCGGCCAGCCAGTCCCCGAGACGAAGAACGACACGTTCACCGGGCTGGTGCCACTGTTGAGCGCCACGACGGCGAGCGCTCCGTTGGTCGGGCTCACGAAGGGCACTATCTGGACCCCGGCGGGCACGCCTGAGATGCCGACCCGAACATACCCAGGGCGCACGAACTTGCTGAAGTTCCCCAGCGCATAGGGCCGCTTGGGAGGGTTGGTCGCCGAGCCATCCTTCATCAATGCTGGCGTCCACCAATACACCCACCCATTCACTCCGCCGCTGGTGACGGCCGCGTACACCCCGCGAGCCACGTCGAGGCCCGAGGTGATGCTGGTGCCGGAGTTCTTGTCGTAGGCGATCTCCGTCTCCCAGACATGGTGGGTGATGTTGGCGCCAGCCGGCGGTGACGGGCGAGTCAGAGACTTGCTGTCGGCGTTGTCATAGTCATGGGTGGCAATGACCGTGACGAGTTGGCTGACGGCTGGGTCATCGAGGATGGCGTTCCCGTAGTTGTCACCGCCCCAGAGATTGCTCCAGGCGTCCGGCTCGGCGGCCATCACCCGCACCGGCGGGTTGAGCGCCGCGAGCTTCGGGCCGAGCACCTTGATGAAGGCGTTCATCTGGGCCTTGTCGTAGATGCACGACTCGTAGGTGGCCACCCAATCGGGCTCGTTTTGCGCCGAGATGGCGTAGAGGTCTACTCCGCTCTGCTGTTTGTAATACGCGGGGAACGCCGCGAGGGTCGAGGCCCACGACTCGTACGCGTTCGAAAGCAAGTGACCCCCGTTGTTGACATTGTTGTTGTCTTTGCTCGACGCGGGCGGTGACCACGGCGCGGCCCACACTTTGCCCCCGTGCTTGACGACCTCTGGGCCGTCGACGAACGCCGCGTCGCCCATGATTTTCCCCGTGGTCTCGATGCCGATGCGCAGCAACGTGAGACCAATGCCATTGTCCGGGTCGAAGAGGAGCGTCCGGAGTGCTTCAGGGGATGCCGCCTTGCCTTGCCAGACGTCGGCCACCCCGAAGCCGTCCATCGTTTGATACGTCATCGCCGGGTCAATCGTGATGTCCCCGGCTTGGGGAGTCCCCGGTGACTTCCCAGCGTCGGCGGATCCCCCGCTTGGCAACTCCCCGTCTCCCGCGCCCNNCCACCTCCCACGCCCTGGCCACCTCCACCTCCCTTGCCCTGACCCGCCTGGCCGTGGTCAACCCCGGCGTCCGCTCCCCGGTCGTCGATCTGCCCCAAGTCGCAGGCTGTAACGAGCACCAAGGTGACGCCGAAAATCAGCCGTTGCACGTGGTCCATGCCATGTGATTGCCGAGTGTTCACCCTTCGGGTCAAAACCGGCCAGAGAACGTGTGACGAACCGACCATTCCGAGCCCAGCGGAGTTGATTGGCCCCGTGCTACCCTCGAGAGAGGCGCTCGATGGATTTCGCGGAAACACTCACAGAAGTAGGCCGCTTCCTGGACGAGCGCGGCATGCGCTATGGCCTGGCTGGGGCGCTGGCGCTCCATGCCCTGGGCCTGACGCGCGCCACGAGTGACCTCCACTTCGTCGTCGAGGCTCGCGCGGCCGACGAGCTCATGCGCTTCCTCGACTCGCTGGGGTACGAACGGCTCCACGTGTCGAGCGGATACTCCAATCACGTTCATGCAGACGCCGCGCGCGGGCGGCTCGACTTCATCTACCTCGACAGCCGCACCTCACAATTGCTGTTCGACGGCGCTCGGCGGCTGACGCTCTTCCCCGACGTGGAGGTGCTCGTTCCGCGCCCTGAGCACCTCGCAGCGATGAAGGTGCTGGCCATGAAGAACGACCCCAGCCGAACGTTCGCTGAGCTCGCGGACCTGCAGTTCCTGCTCGGCCTGCCGGGCGTCGACCGCGAGGAGATCCGCGGGTACTTCGAAAAGCACGGGCTCCTGGAGCGTTTCCATGACATCGAACGAATCTCTCATCGACCTTGAGCGCGGCCTCCCGACCACCCAAGCGGACATCGAAGCGCTTCGACGGGCGCGCCGCTCGCCGCCCATGAGCCCGAGCGAGTACCTGCGCTTCCTGTCGAGCCTCACCGTGTCGATGAAGGCCTTGCGGGAACGGCGCGGCCCGCGCGGCCCGGAGCCCTTTCAGCTCTGAGGGCAACCAGGCCGGGTGAGACGACTCACCTCGTGACGACTCCCAGGTCCACGAAGGCTTGATCCACCATCACCACGTAGGGGCGCTCCTCGAAGCGCAGGCCGCCCTTCCCGTCGTGCTCGATGAGCTCGAGCTTGCCCATGCCGTAGCCCATGGGCCCCCGCGAGTAGTAGTGGGCCTTCAACGTATAGGGGTACGACCGCTTGGCCGGCGGGAGTCGAATGGTGAAGCACTCCGGGCCGTAGCCAGTGGTGACGTCGGCGTACAGAGTTCCTCCAGAGGGCAGCTGACGGGCGCTGTAGAAGGCGTGGCCGCCCTTGCCGTCGAGGATGTGAAAGTCGACGTCGTTGGCGTCGGTCTCCCAGGTCAACACGAAGCGCAGCGACGGCGACTCTTCGAGGGCAGCGCCGAGGCGAGTCAGCCGGGCCTTGATGGCCGAGGCCTGCTGCGGCTCGACCTTGAGCCAGGCCGCGGCGATGAGGCCCGCGTCTTCGCGGAGAATCTGCTCCACGCCGGCGAAGCGACCCGACGGATACTGGGTGAGAGCGCCCTTCTCGATGGCGTCGAAGGCCTTCGAGACCTTCCCCTCCCTGAGCAGCGCGAACGCCAGCATCCGGTGGCTGGCCGGGTGGTCGGGCCGCTCCTCCACGGCTTTGGCGAACGTGTCGGCCGCCAGCTCGAGGGCCGCGGCGCCAAGGAGGCGCTCGAGGCGGCCACCGGCGAAGCGGCGGAGGTCGGCGCGCGCAGGGAACAGGTCGATGATGGACCCGTAGGCACGAGCGGCCCGGTCGAGGTCCTGCACGGCCTCGAAGGCCTCACCCAACGCCACCAACGCCAGCACGTCACCGGGGGCCTCCTCGCGCCAGCCAGTGGCCAGCTCGAGCCCCTTCACCCGCTCTCCCTTCGAGAGCAGCATCATCACGTCTTTGAACTTGCCCTCGTAGGGGTACTGGGAGGGAGGCAACGACGAAGCCGGAGCCGGCGCTGCCTCTGAACGAGCCGACGGCCGCGCAGGGGCCACAGACCCCACAGACCCACCTCCCGAGGCCACCCCCATCGACTCTGGGCGAGGGGCCTCCAGCTCGACGGGGGCCGGTGGCGGCGCCGCTGGCGAAGCGAGGGCAGGCGCGGGCGCCGCGTTTCCTGGTGGCTGGTCTACCGTGGGCGACGGCGGGGCCATTTCCTTCGCGTCCTCCTGGGCCGGCGCTCCTCCCGGCGGCCCGAGCTCGCGGTCGAAGGAATCATCGCGCTTGCTCGAGACCACGGAGGCGCTCTTCGCTTTGGCGAGAGGCGGAGCGCGCTGGGCGACGATGGCATCGGTGACCCGGTGGAGCACATCCATGTGGCCATCTTTCACGGTGAGGACTTCGGCCAGTGCCCGCCTATCGATGTTGAACCGGGCGTAGTCGGCCTCGGTCTCAAGCACCAACAGCGCGGTGTACGGTGACAAGACGCGGTACTTCTCGGAGAGGGCGACTATCTCCTCCCTCAATCGCCCTCGTGCTTCCTTCCCGTCGGCCGCTCGTCCCTCCTCGTCGAGCAGGGCCTCGATGCGAGCCCGGGCCCAGGCCCGCTGGAGCAGCGGCCGGTCGATGGACGAGAGCCCCTTCGACAGGTCGACGGAGATCGACCCCACCATGAGTATGGGAGGAGCCGCCGACGCTGAGGGGAGCTCGACGAAGACAACCGCCTCGTCCCCCGCTTGCACGCCCTCGAGCCGGCTCGGCCACACCAGCTTCGCGCCGGAGGCGACGATGGGCACCTGGGCGACCGTCGTCTCCAGGAGGCGCCGAGCAATGACGCCGACCTCGAGCTCGCCGTCGAGCACCGCTCCGACCTTGGGGAGCTTCCCGGCCACCAGCCGCTTCAGCACGCCCTCGTCACGAATGCCGCCCACCGCCACGGCGTCGAGGCGCTGCACACCGACGCTCTTGAGCCTCGCCACCGCCGCGAGGAGCTCGACACCGTCGGTCACCCCGGCCGTGAAGACGCCGTCGGTCACCACCACCACCCGGGCCACGCTCTTGCTCTTGCCCCGCTCCTGGGCCCAGGCCAGCGCCTTGCCGAGGTCGCTCGCCCCCAGCGCGCGGCGGTGCTTCAGCTGCGCGAGATGCTCGGGCGACCAGCCCGCCACTGGCCCGTCGAAGATGACCTGCACCGACTGGTCGAAGGCGGCGACGGTGAGGGCGAGCTGGCCGTTGGCCTTCGACAGCCGCTCGAGGAGCTGGCCGACCAAGCCGACCTGCGTGGAGAAGCCCAAGGCCCGCGACGCGCTGGTGTCGACGAGGAGCAACAGCGAAGGCATCGGCTCGGGCTGAGAGGTCGCCACGGCCTTGACCCTGGTGACCAGGAGTTCCTGCGAGCGGAGCACCGTTCGCCCTTCTCGCGGCGGAGCGACCGAGAGGTCTTTGTCTGGCACGAAGCGGCTCTTCTCGAGCTTCACCAGCGAGCGCCCACCGGAGAACACCTCGGCGTCGAGGTGAGCGACCTCGGGCAGCCCCTTGAGCGGCAAGACGAAGGGCGCCGTCGACGCGGTGAGCTGATGAGACCAGGAGACGATGAGCTCCTTCCGGCCCCGGGCGGGAATGGGAAAGACCCGGGCCGAGAACTCGTTGCCGGCGGCCTGCTCGAGGAGCGCTGGATCTTGCCGGCGGTGGAGGAAGTCTTCGTAGGCGCGGCGGGCGGCCTGCTTCTCCACCATCTCGCCCTCCTGCCACCGCTCATCGAGCTTCATGGCGAAGCGGCTCACGGTGGCCCCCTGAGGGAGCGTCACCTTGAACTGGCCTTCAATCACCCGGTCTCGCGGGTTCTCGAAAACGAGCCGGAGCTCGGTGAAGGCGAGCGGGTCCTCCACCACGGCCCGGGCAGAGTATGAGACCAGCGCCAGCCCCGTGCCGTCGGAGGCGGTCAGGCTGACTGGAGCATCTTCGGCCTGGGCGGGAACGGCCAACACCAAGCACAGCGCGAGAAGTCGTTGCATGCGTCCTCCCCAAGGCCGGTCGCGACTCCTCCCAGGTTTGTCAGACCCCGGGCGTGCCTCACCATGACACACGCGGAGACCTGGAGGTTCCATTGAATGGACGGCCGCTACCAGCCCGTCTTGGCCTTGACGACGGGGACGAGCTGGTCGGCCATCACCTGGTGCGTGAGGACATTGGGGTGCGAGTCACAACCCCGGCCTCGTGAGCCATCGTCGTGGGTGAACTCGAAGAACGAGACCCACGCGTCGCCCGCGGTGTTGCGGGTGCTGACGATGCTGTTGAGCTGGTCGCGCCAGGCCGCCAGGTCCTGCATGGGGCCCATGGCACAGAGCACGTAGGCGTAGGGGTAGCGCCCCCGCAGCTTCACGAGGAAGTCGAGGTACGTGGCCACGAACTGCGCCGGGTCTCGGTTGGTGAAGTCGTTGTCGCCGAGGTCGATCACCACCACGTCGGGAATCCACTGGCTGAAATCCCACGCGCTGCTCGACTGGGTGGGGAGCGTTCGCTCGTAGCGCACCGGCATCTGGTCGGTGGTCTTGCCGTCGTAGCTGATGGACATGCCGATGCCCGACCAGGCGAGGGTGATGTGCTCGGCCGAGAGAGCGCGCGCAGTGATGGCGCCGACGCTGAGGTACTCGTTCTGCGTCCCCACGCTGAAGGGGC
>PMBV01000351.1 GCA_003153055.1 Myxococcales bacterium | reverse complement strand
CTGGCCCAACGCCTCTTCGACCTCGGCGGAGGCCACGGCCCCTCGCGCCACGCCATCGGCCAAGGTCAGCAGAAGCCCTCGTTCGATCTCCCTGCTCGGCGCCATGCACTCGACCAGATCGCTCTGAATCTTCTCGACCCGCGGGCGCTTGGCGTCATCGGTGCCCAGCGTGTCGAGGCTCATCGCGATAAACTGGGTCATGCCACCCCGGTGGTGATGTCTGAGGTGGTCTCGCAGCTCGACGGCCGGCTGCTGGTCGTCATCGTCGCGTCCATCTTCAGCCTGGCTCGCCCCAGTGTGGGCGCATCCGACCGCGCCAGCCACCACTCCAATTCCAATCAACGTATGCAGTCTCATGTGAGTTCCCATCACCTTTTGGTTGGGCATCGACCAAGCAGCTTCCGGGCCACCTCGGCCCGACGTGTTCCTGAAGCCTTGCGCCCGAAGCGCTCACCGATCGCATCGAAATGACGGAGCTGCCGCTCAAACAGGCGCTCCTCGGTGACTGAGCGGCCATGACGGCCGCCAGTCCGGTCCGCGACGCCTACTTGCTGACGTGCTGCTTCTTCTCGACGCTTATGGCCCCGAGGAACGAATCGAACTGCTTCTCCGCTTCGTCTTTGGCCAGCCCGGTGCGCTCCTGAAGCTTGCCGAGGAAGACCTCTTTCTTGCCCTGCAAAAGCAGCAAGTCGTCGTCGGTCAGCTTGGCCCACTTCTCCTTCATCTTCCCACCGACCTGCTTCACTTGACCTCGCACTTGTTCCCAATTCATCGACGGCCTCCCTCTGGTGATCGACGCGAGTGATTCGCGCCGCGCGGCTGACAAGCCCCATCTGTTGTGCTCCGCTCAGCAGCTTCGCGGCCACCGCTTGGCCACGAACGATTTCGGCGACTTGCACTCTTCGCAGGTCGAAATGGGCGACTGACTCCCTCGGGCTGAAGGACCCAGTGCTCCAATTCGACTGGCTGCTCCGTGTCGGGGCCGCTTTGGTGCCCGGCCCCATCGATTTGAAGGCCCATCGTTCACGCTGATTGAGGTCGGTGCCTTGGCCCGATCGCCCGCCACCGCAAGTGGGCGCAGTCGCTCCACCCAAGGAGCTGGCCCGAAAGGTGCCCCACTCCATCGAGCCGGGACTCTTCGGTCAGAAGCTCGCCGGGGTGATGGTTTCGAAAGGAAACACCAATCATGAGCAACACCACGCTGATTCTTCTCGTCGTTCTTGCCGTTCTCCTCTTCGGCGGTGGCGGGGGCTACTACTGGAGCAGGCGCTAGAGCCAGGCTCCCTCCCTCAAGGGAGCTTGGGCGGATTCGCCCTCAAGTCCCTGCCCCCGAGGTCCACCACGGAACACACACCACAGACGCCTCGGAGCCTCAGCATCCTCGGACTCCTGCGGCCCCACTGGAAGGCCATGTCACTGGCCCTCTTGGTCGTTGGGGCTGAGGCCGCGACCGACCTCCTGGAGCCGTGGCCGCTCAAGATCGTGCTCGACTCCCTGCTCCAGTCGAAACCAGCTCCGAGCTGGATACGCCCGATGATCAGCTGGATCGGGCACGACACGCTCGCCGTTCTCAACTTCGCGGTGCTGGCGGTCGCGGTCATCGCCGTCGTCGGCGCCCTCAGCTCCTACGTCGAGAAGACGCTCACCACCAACGTTGGTCAGCGCGTCATGCACGATCTCCGGCGGACGCTCTACCACCACATTCACCGCCTCTCGCTCGCCGAGCACGACGAGAAGCGCACCGGCGACTTGATCAGCCGGGTGACCAGCGACATCGAAGCCATTCAGGACTTCATCACCACGGCGCTCCTGGGCATGTTGGCCAGCGTCCTCACCTTGGTGGGCATCATCGCGGTGATGTTCTCGCTCAACTGGCGCTTCACTTTGATCTCCCTCTCGATCGCCCCAGTGCTCTTCCTGGTGGTCTACTTCTTCACCCGGCGCATCAAGAAGGCGTCGAGGGCAGTGAGGAAGAAGGAGAGCGAGCTGCTCTCGATCGTTGAAGAGGTCTTCTCATCGATCCGCGTGGTCAAGGCCTTCGCCCGGGAAGACTACGAGGAGAAGCGCTTCGAGCGGCAGAGCCTCGAGAACATCGAGATGGCGCTGCGCGCTCGCAGCATCAAGATGAAGCTCTCGCCAGCCGTGGAGATCATCGTGGCCATCGGCACCTGCCTCGTGCTCGGGTACGGCGCGCGCCTCGTCCTCGCGGGAGAGCTCACCGCGGGGGCCCTGGTCGTCTTCCTCCTCTACCTCGGCAAGATGTACAAGCCGATGAGAGACCTCTCGAAGATGACCGACACGGTCTCAAAGGCCGCGGTGGGCTTCGAGCGAATTCGCGAGGTGCTCGAGGCCGAGAGCGGCATGCGCGACTTGCCCGGCGCCCGGCGCGCGTCGAGGTTCAAGGGGAGAATCCAGTTCAACGACGTCTCCTTTGGGTACCAACCCGGCCAAGAGATTCTCAAGAGCGTGAGCTTCGACATCGAGCCGGGTCAGGTCGCCGCGTTCGTCGGCCCGACCGGCAGCGGCAAGTCGACCATCATCAGCCTGGTGGCGCGGTTCTATGATCCGGTGTCAGGACAGGTGCGAATCGACGGCACCGACATTCGCCAGTACACCATGAAGTCACTGCGAGAGCAGATCAGCTTCGTGCTCCAAGAGACGCTGCTGTTCCACGCGCCCATCTGGCAGAACATCGCCTACGGCCGGCCTGAGGCGACCCGCGAGGAGATCATCGCCGCCGCGAAGCTGGCCAACGCCGACGAGTTCATCGCCGAGATGCCCGACGGTTACGACACGATGGTCGGCGAGCGCGGCGTCACCCTCTCGGGTGGGCAACGCCAGCGCATCGCCATCGCCCGGGCGATCGTTCGAGACACTCCAGTGCTGGTGCTCGACGAGCCCACCTCGGGGCTCGACGCGGTGTCCGAGCAGGCCGTGTTCGAGGCCCTCGATCGGCTCATGAAGGGCCGGACGGCGATCGTCATCGCCCATCACCTCGCGACCATCCGCCGGGCTCAGGTCATCTTCGTCGTCAAGGACCACACGCTCGTCGAGCGCGGCACCCACGAGGAGCTGCTGGCTGCCGGCGGCTTCTACTCGGAGCTCTACGAGGTTCAGTTCAGACAACAGGGCCCAGCCCCGGTGGTCCCGGCACCCCTCGCCCTGGCGGCGGACGCCCAGCCGAAAGGAACGCCCCACCATGAAGCTCGTGATCCAACCTGAAGACGGACCCGAGGCGCTCCTGGCCGCCATTCGTGGGGCGAAGAAGAGCGTCGAGATCATCATCTTCCGCTTCGACCGCGCCGATATCGAGGCGGCGTTGAAGGCAGCCGTCGCACGTGGCGTAGCGGTGAGCGCGCTGATCGCGTACACCAACCGGGGCGGTGAGCTCAATCTGCGCAAGCTCGAAATGCGCCTCCTCGAGGTGGGCGTGTCCGTCTCGCGTACCGCGGGAGACCTGGTGCGCTACCACGACAAGCTCCTCATCATCGACCGCAAGCTCCTCTTCGTGATGTCCTTCAACCTCACCCACCTCGATATCGACCACAGTCGGGGGTTCGCCATCGTCACCCGGAGCACCCGGCTGGTGCAGGAGGCCCTGCGGCTGTTCGAGGCCGACAGCACTCGCACGCCCTACACTCCGACCCTCAAGGACTTCGTCGTCAGCCCGGTGAACGCCCGTCAGGTGCTTGGCGAGTTCATCGACAAGGCCAAGAAGCAGCTCCTCATCTACGACCCGACGATCGCCGACCCGGCCATGCTCCGTGCACTGGGAGACAGGAAGAAGGCGGGCGTCGAGATCAGGGTCATCGGCCACGTGAGCAAGCAGCACCCCGGGCTCGAAGGGCGCAAGCTCGCCAAGATCCGCCTCCATACCCGGACCATCATCCGCGACCACGAGCAGGCCTTCGTCGGCAGCCAGAGTCTCCGCGCCATCGAGCTCGACTCCCGGCGCGAGGTCGGCGTCATCGTCCGTGAGCCGAGCGTCGTCAGCGGCCTGTTGAAGACCTTCGAAGCTGACTGGCTCGCCAGCGCACCCGCCGTCGGGGAGCAGGCCGCTTCCGAAACCATCGAGCTGAAGAAGGCGACCAAGGACCTCGCCAAGGATCTGGTCAAAGAGCTGTCGACCCTGAACCCCATCGTGAAGGAGGCCCTCAAGGATGCGAAAGCCGGCGTGGGGGAATCGGCCCTCAGCAGCGAGGACCTGAAGGAGACGGTCAAAGGGGCCGTGAAGGAGGCAATCTTGGAGCGCGTCGAGGAGGCCGTGAAAGAATCCCTCGCGGCCACATGAGGCGAGCGCTGGCGAAGCGGCCAGGACCCGAGGAGGTTGGGCAACCTGTTCGGCGCTCTGACGAGGCCCAATGCTGTCGCCTCGCTCACCTCGCGTCGGCGTGGCGATTCGTTCCGGCGAGCACGTCGTCGCGCAGGATCTCCCGCACCTTCTCGGGCTCCTCGAAGATGGGGCTGTGGGCCGATCGAGTGAAGGAGTAGAAACCCTTGAGCGGCGCCTTCAATCGAGTGAAATAGGCCTCGGCCAGCGAGTACGCGCAGGTGCCGTCGAAGACGCCCTCGAAGAAGTAGACCGGGACCTGCACTTCGGGGACCCGGTCGGCGAGGTCGGTGGCGAGCATGTCGCCCCACATCGAGCTGACGGTAGAAGACGCAGCGGCCCTCCAGCTCGACGCGCCCCCCGGCCAGGCGACAGCCCAGCTCGCCGCCGCGTCGCGAGGCCTGATAGGCCCGGAGCTCCGCCTTCCCGAGCCGCTCGCCCCAATACGGGGCCAGCGCGCAGTGGGCGCCGCCCGTCACCGGGTCCTCGGGGATGCCCTTGGCCGGGGCGAAGTAACGGCTCACCAGGTCGTAGCCCCCGTCGCCCGGCGCCGTGACGATCAACACCACCGGGCGCCTGCCGCTGGACTTCATCTCGAACTACGCCGACATCTACCTGCGTGACGCGCTGAAACGGGTGCGGGGCGTGGGCTCGGTCGAAGTTTTCGGGGCCCGGCGCTACGCGATGCGCATCTGGCTCGACTCGGCGCGGTTGGCGGCGCGGCAGCTCACCGCGGTCGACGTGGTGGCCGCGCTGCGCGAGCAGAACCTCCAAGTGGCCGCCGGCCAGCTGGGGCGACCGCCCGCCCCACCCGGGCAGACCTACCAGCTCAACGTGGTGGCCCAGGGGCGCCTTTCCACCCCCGAGCAGTTCGAGGCGGTGGTGCTCAAGACCGGGCCCGGAGGGGCTCAGGTGCGCCTGGGCGACGTGGCCCGGGTCGAGGTAGGCGCCGAGGACGCCGCCCAGCTCCTCAGCTACAACGGCCGCCAGACCTCGGGCCTGGGCGTCAGCCAGCTGCCCGGCGCCAACGCCCTCGACGTGGCCTCGCGGGTCAAGGCCGAGCTGAACCGCCTGGCCCGCGCCTTCCCCCCGGGCCTCACCTACGATGTGGCCTTCGACACCACGCCAGCGGTCGAAGCCTCGATCAAAGAGGTGGTGAAGACCCTGGGCGAGGCCATGGTGCTGGTGGTGCTGGTCATCCTCCTCTTCCTGCAGGGATGGAGGGCCACCATCATTCCCGCGATGGTCATTCCCGTCTCGCTGGTGGGCACGTTCGCCTTCGTGCAGCTGATGGGCTTCTCCATCAACACCCTGACGCTCTTCGGCCTCACCCTGGCCACCGGCCTGGTGGTGGACGACGCCATCGTCGTCATCGAGAACATCTCCCGGCACCTCGAGCGCTCGCCCGACCGCAAGCCCCTCGACGCGGCGGTGGAGGGCCTGGCCGAGGTTGTGGGGCCGGTCATCGCCATCTCGCTGGTGCTGGTGGCGGTCTTCGTGCCGGTGTCCTTCTTCCCCGGGAGCACCGGCATCATCTACCAGCAGTTCGCGCTCACCATCGCCTTCTCGGTGGCCATCTCCACCTTCGTCTCCCTCACCCTCACCCCCGCGCTCTCGGGCCTGCTGCTCAGGCACGTGGGCGCCCACAAGCCAGCGGCCTTCCGCGCCATCGACCGCGCCCTGGACGCCCTCCACCGCAGCCACGCCTGGGTGCTGAAGCGGCTTTTGGAGCGCCGGGCCGCCGGCCTGCTCCTCTTCGCGATTCTGCTCGGGGCCACCGCCGTCGCCTGGCGCCTGGTGCCCACCGGCTTCGTCCCCGACGAGGACCAGGGGTGGTTCATCGTGGCCGTCAACGGCCCCGACGGCAGCTCCCTCGAGCGCACCGGGAAGGTGCTGGACCGGGTGGACGCCATCCTCCGTGCCGAGCCGGCGGTGGAGAGCGTGTTCGGCGTGGGCGGCTTCAGCTTCGGCGGCAGCGGCGCCAACCGGGGCATCCTGTTCGTCAACATGAAGGACTGGTCCCAGCGCCGCGCCCCGCACCTGGCGGTAGGCCCGGTGCTGGACCGTCTGCGGGGCCCGCTCTCGGCCATCGCCGAGGCGGTGGTCATTCCCTTCCCGCCGCCGGCGGTGGAGGGCATCGGCGCTCTGGGTGGCTTTCAGCTCGAGCTCGAGGACCGCTCGCTGCAGGCCAACCTGCAGGACCTCGCCCGCGCCACCCGCGAGGTGGTGGCGAAGGCCAACCAGACCCCCGGGCTCACCGGAGTGTTCAGCACCTTCACCGCCGACGACCCCCAGCTGGTGGTGGAGGTGAACCGCGAGCGGGCCAAGGCGCTGGGCATCGGCTTGGACCAGCTCTTCGGCACCCTGCAGGTGTCGCTGGGCTCGGCCTACGTCAACGACTTCGACTTCGCCAACCGGGCCTACCGGGTGTACGTGCAGGCCGACGCGCTCGACCGCGACACCCCGAGCGACATCGGCGCGCTGACGGTGCGCACTGCCTCGGGGGCCATGGTGCCGCTCGAGAGCCTCATCACCACCAAGGACACCACCTCGGCCCAGACCATCACCCACTACAACCTGTTCCGGGCCGTCGAGGTGACCGGCTCGGCGGCGCCGGGCACTAGCTCGGGCGAGGCGCTGCAGTTGATGGAGAAGGTGGCCCACGCCGCCCTGCCCCAGGGCTTCGACGTGGAGTGGTCGGGCCTCTCACTCGAGGAGCTGGAGGCCGGGGGCCAGACCCTCACCATCTTCGTGCTCGGCTTGGTCTTCGTCTTCTTGGTGCTGGCCGCGCAGTACGAGAGCTTCGCGCTGCCGGTGGTGGTCATCCTCTCGGTGCCGGTGGCGATGCTGGGGGCCCTGAGCGCCCAGGGGCTGCGCGGGCTGCCCAACGACGTCTTCTGCCAGGTGGGCATGGTGATGCTGGTGGGCCTGGCCAGCAAGAANNAAGAACGCCATCCTCATCGTCGAGTTCGCCACTCGGCTGCGCGCCCAGGGCCTCGACGCGGTGGAGGCAGTCTCCCGGGCATCCGAGCTGCGCCTGCGGCCTATTCTGATGACGTCGTTCGCCTTCCTCTTGGGGGTGGCGCCGCTGCTCTTCGCCACCGGCGCCGGAGCCGGGGCCCGCGCGTCGCTGGGCACCGCGGTCTTCGGGGGCATGCTGCTCTCCACCGCGCTGCGGCTGTCTTTCACCCCGCTGCTCTTCGTCGTGGTCGAGTCGCTGCGCGATCGGCTGCACGGGCCGCGGCGCGCGGCGAGGCCCACGTGACTTTGGAGCGACGCCCCGGCAAAGCAGGTTCGAGAGGCCTTGAGTGGTGGGCGGAGGTGTCGTGAGCGGCCGCGCGCCGCGTATTCGGGAGGAAGTGGGTGCCGCGGGAGAGAGGCACCACCTCGACAACATCGGCATGCGGCCACGACGGACAGGCGCATTTTCGGTTACGCGGAGGAGACGACCCTCTGCGCCCGGACGCGGTGCAAACGCCAGCCCCCGGTCCGACGCAGGGGCCATGGCGGTGCGTCAACGGCCCCAGCCGTCAGCGGGGCGAGCGCACGACCGGCAGGCGCGCCGCCAGGGACCGGGCCTGGGGAATGCGCGCCAGCCAGGTGAGGGCGCCGTAGAGCAGGCAGAACACCGCCAGCAGCACCGCCCCCGTCACCTTGTGCGGCTGCCAAGGCACCGGGAAGGCCGGCAGCGGGAGCACCGAGCCCCCCCACTCGTCGAGCTGGCCCGGCGCGGCGCCAAAGCGCAGCAGCAAGAGACCCTTGAGGCCCAGGGTGACCAAGGCAGCGCCCCCGGCGCAGGCCCAGAGCAGGGGCACACCGGCCGGGAACCTCCGAGGCCGACCGGCGGTCTCGCCGAGTGACCCCGACTCAGGAAGGGGCCTCGGTCATACGGCTTGGACTCGGCAGCGCACCAAGGCCTTCTCCACCGCCGCGCTCCGGACGATGGCCGCCGCGCGGCGGCTCGCTGAGGACCGAATCGAGGTGTGGGAGCTCGAGGTAGCCACGGCGCTTGGCCCCAGGCACACTCCGTCAGTGGACGATCGATCGCTCCTGGCGCAGGTCCTCACCCGTGTCGCGCCGCTCGAACCACCAGCGCTCGAGGCGGTGCTCGGCGCCTTCGTGCCTCGGACCATGCTCGCCGACGAGCGACTCTGGCCGGCTGGCGCCGTCTGCGCCGAGATCGCCTTCGTCTGTCGAGGCGTGCTCGTCTCGCAGTCGGTGGTCTCGGATCGGGCGGCGAGCTGCGATCTCTTCGCCGAGGGCGATTTCGCGACCGACTACGTCAGCTTCCTCACCCAGGCCCCCTCGACGGTGGAGCTCGTCGCCCTCGAGCCATGCGCAGTCCTGTCGATCTCCCGGAGCGCGCTGGAGCGCCTCTACGAGACGGTGCCCGGCGTCGACCGGGTCGGTCGCAAGCTGGCCGAGGCGCAGTTCGTGGGTCTGGTGCATCGGGCGGGTTCGCTGCTCGCCGAGTCGCCTGCGGCCCGCTATCGAGCTCTGGGGGCCAGACGCCCCGACCTGCTGCAACGGGTCCCCCAGTACCTGATCGCCCGATGGCTGGGGGTGACCCCCGAGTCGCTCAGTCGCATACGCAGGCGATTGTCGGCTCCTCAGCGAACCGTGACGTCGACGGTCTCGGCGCCGCCGCCGAAGTCGAAGGCGCCTGCCTCGAAGCCGGGAGGCCCCAGCGCTCCGCGCGCGTCACGCGAGAAGCCGTAGGCCTCGAGGGGAATGCCGAACAAGCCGGTGTCGAGCTCATTGTTGCCGTTCGCGTCGTGGGAGGCGACGGCCATGTAGCGGCCCGCGGGGACGTGCTCGAGCGTCACGGTCATCTCGGTGCCGGTGACGGGTACGATCTGCTCATTCAGCACCTGGTCGTAGTTGAAGTACGTCGCGCGATCGTAGAGCTCGACGAACAGCTGGCCCTTCACCAACGGAATGCCGAGGACACGCACCGCGAGGGTGCCGCTGACTCCTGCCTGCTCGGGCCGCAGCTGCCAAGGGAGCTCGGTCCTCGTCCGGGGAACGGTCCGACACGCGGACCCCACGACGACGAGACCAACGAGCCCAACAAAGATGAATCGAACCATGGGTGCCTCCAGTGCGAAGCGAAGTGCTTCGTGAGACGCACCTTCGGCCTCCGTCGTCGTGGGCACGTTGACGAGGGGTAAGAACGGTCACCACCTTCAGGCTAGGGGAGGTGCTCCGAGTTGATCACCGCGCTCACCTCCGCAGGTCCCACCCGACGACCGCCCATTCCTCGGTCGCGTCGCGGTACGTGTGAAGAAACTGGAAGCCGACCCGAGCGTGGGCCCGCATCGAGCGGCCGTTGCGGGTGGCGATCTCGGTGACGACGACGTCGTACCGAGGGGCCAGGTGAGCCCGATGGCCGGCGTACAGGGCGTCGAACACACCCTGGCCCCGGAACGCCGGGGCGACGCAGATCTGCCCCATGACGTAGTGGCGGAGCCCGGCGAGGGGCGCCCCGCGAAAAGCGAGGGTCCCCAACAACTCGAACAGCGGATCGAGCACTGGCACCCACGGCGCGGCCTCGATGGGCATCACCAGGGCGTAGCCGGCGAGCGTCGCGCCGCTCGTCACGATGACGCTGGGGGCGAGCGCGTGCATGCGGGCGAGGGTCGCGAGGTCGTGCACCACGGTGAGGAAGCCCTCGCGCACAGCCTGCTCCGGGGCCAGACGGGAGCCGAGCTGGGACGCCTGCAGCGCCAGGATCTGCCGCAGGTCCTCCTCCGATTCGACGAGCCGGGTGGTGAACATGCCCTAGCTCGAGCTCGAGGAGATCGAGATCTCCGCGGGCCCTTCAAGTGAGAAGACACAGCTCCCCTCGAGCTCGACCCGCTGGCCTCGCACGCCGCACCAGAGCTCGCCCCCGCGTCGGGAGGCCTGGTACGCGTGGAGCTCGGTCTTCCTGAGGCGCGCCCAGTACGGCGTCAGCGCACAGTGCACACCCCCCGTCACCGGATCCTCCGAGATGCCGTTCGCAGGGGCGAAGGAGCGGCTCACCATGTCGACCTCCTCGATTCGTCCTTGAAGATAGCCGGGGCCTCCCGGAACCCATATGGCCAGGTTGGGCCGAGAGCGGGCTATACAGAGCGGATCGCCTCCGTGACGTCACCTGCTGCCTCGCGTGGATCGTCGGCGAAGGCGGCGCGATGCACCGGGACTCCGCGATCGCGGCCTCCCGTGGGGAGGGTTCCGACGACTCGCAGTCGGGCGCCGCCGTGGTGGGCTCGAGGATGCGACGGCCCTCGCCGATCACGAAGCGCCTTCAAGCGCGGCCGGCTCGCCATGTGCCGGAGTGCCCAGGGAGCGAGCGACCCCACTGGGGCCCCAGCCACCGGAGCCAGGGGAGCTGAGTCAGCTCGCCAAGCGCCGCGTGGGTGGGGTCGGGGCGTCCTCGAACCGCCAGCCCCGAGCGCTGCCGCTGGACACGGCCAGACAATCTAACCGTTCCACCGCCCTCGTCGTCTGGCGGAGGCAACGAGCGGGGACGCGCCGCTTGTGCGTCAAGCGCTGAGTGCCGTATCCATGCCCACTCTGAAGGGAACGTAGCGAATCAGAAGACTCGCTCGAACTGCCTCGAGAACTCCTCCATCAGCGCCTGCAAACGGAGGTCGGCGCGCTGTGATGGGTGGTACAGCGCGTGAACGGGCAGCGTCGCCACCGGCGCGCGGAAGAGCCTCACGAGCTCCCCCCGTGCGCGGGGCGGTTCACCGAGAAACGTCGGCAACAGCCCGAAGCCTGCGCCCCATACGAGCGCGTCCGCGAGCGCGCTGCGATCGTCCACCCGCACCACCGGCTGCAACGCGCCCAGCCCCTTCACGCGACGCAGCAACACCTCGTCTCCCGGCGCGACCAGCAGAGGCACCCCCGCGGGTGGATCGTCTCGATGCCGTGCGCTCGCGTACGCCCACACCGTCACTGACGCCAACCGGCGAACGAGCAACCCCGAGTCGGGCAGCGGCCCGCCGCGCAGCACCAGGTCAAAGCGGTCTCGCACCAGGTCCACGGTGTCGGCCTGCAGCTTGACCTCCAGTTGCACCCCCGGCATTCGGTCTCGAAACGCCGCGATGACCGGCCCCACCAGCAAGCGCCCCATCGGCACCGGCACCGAGACGCGCACCCTGCCGCCACTCGCGCCAGACTCCAACCCCTCCTTCGCGGCCTGCACCGACCGCAGCACGTCGCGCAGCCGCTCGACGAAGGCCAGCCCGGCAGGGGTCAGCGAGACGCTGCGCGTGGTGCGCTTGACCAGCGACTGCCCGACCCGCGCCTCGAGATTCGCCAGCCACCGACTGGCGGTCGCCTTGGGCAGGTGAAGCTCACGCGCGGTCGCCCCCAATGAGCCCAGGGCCGCCAGGCGGTCGAAGAAGGCCAGGTCCCGCACGCGAAGGTCGTCGAAGGTCTCGGGCATGGGTCCACTTTTCGGAACATTATGTCTCGTTGGACGCGTCTTGGAACTGATTTTCGAGCCGTTACGCTTCGCTCATGAACTCGCTGAACTCCCTGCTCTCACCCATTGGCCTCATCGCTGCCGCGCTGTCTGTCGGCGCTCTGGGCTGGTTCTTCTTCATCCAGACGCCGCTCCTTTCCAAGCGGCTGGGCCGCGACCGCTTCGTGCCGCTGCAGATGAGCCTCATGCGCCCGCTCTTCAACACCGTGGCCGTGGCGTCGTCGGTGCAGCTGGTGGTGACGCTCGCCACCGTGCACACCCACCTGCAGCCCTTGGCCGCGACCGTCAGCCTCTCGCTCACGCTGCTACTCGTGGGCGTGGTGGTGCCGCGCGCGCTGCGGGCCGGCGGTCGCAGCCTCGCCCAGCCGTTGTCGGTGGAGGCGCAGCACGCCGCCGGGCGCTTCATCGCCGATGGCGGAGGGGACGCTTCTCGCTGGTGGCACCGAGCGGTGGTGGTTCTCACGCTGGGCGTCGTCGTGGCGCAGGTGACGTGGCTGGTTTCCCCGAGGCACGAGGAGGCGCCTCCACCCCCTGCATCGCACGCCCGAGTGAAGGCTGACGCGGCGACCACCGAGGGCGTTCATCACCTCAAGGACCTGGT
>PMBV01000168.1 GCA_003153055.1 Myxococcales bacterium | reverse complement strand
GCTGGAGTTCGACAGCTACTTCTTCTTACTGCGCAAGTTCCACTACATCGCGATGGACCGCGAGGCCCAGCTCAAGCTCACCGACCAGGGCGAGCGGGTGGTGGAGGGCGAGGCGGTGGACAAGTTCTCAGGGGAAGTGGGGGAGTTCTTCGCCGAGCAGCTGGCGCCCGAGGAGTTCCCCGAGAATCACACCGTGATGATGCAGCCGAGCCCGCCGAGCTCACCTCCTCCTGCCTCTTCCACCGACGTCGTCATGGAGCCCAATCCGATGCCACTGCCTCCTTCTCGCGGGGGCGGCCGCCGGCCGCTGACCGACGACGCTGTTCCCCCTCTGCACATCACTTCGCCTGACAGCAAGAGCTCGACTTCGTATTCGCCGCCGCCGCCCCCGCCTCCGGTGNNCCACGTCCGCCGCCGCCGCCGCCCCCGCCTCCGGTGCCACTGCCGCTGACGGCCGCGATGGTGAGCTCGCCTTCGCAGGCCAGCGTGGCCAAGGGAGCTCCGAGCAGCACTGAGGGTGACGCGCGGTACCAGAAGGGCGATCAACTGGGGACCGGCCCTCTGGGCACGGTGTTCAAGGGGCGGCACAACGCCCTGGGGTTGGACGTGAGCCTGAAGGAGCTCAAGGACATCTTCGGCTACTTCTCGTTCCTCCAGCGGGGCGAGGTCATCAAGCGGCTCAAGAGAGAGCTGTGCGCCCAGGCCCAGGTTCGTCACCCAGGGGTGGTGCAGATCCTCGATCAAAACACCGACGTCGCCCGGCCCTATTACGTGATGGAGCTGTGCCGAGGGAGCCTCCGGGAGAAGCTCGACTCCTCGGGGGGCAAGGGCGTGCCGGTGCCCCTCTCGATGCGCTATTTCCTCCAGCTGGCGTACGCGTTGAGGGCGGCCCACCAGCAGGGCCTCACGCACCACAACATCAAGCCCGAGAACGTGCTGTTCGACGCCTGGGGCAACGCGAAGCTGGCCGACTTCGGGCTCTCGAGGGTCATCGAGGTCGATCAGTCCAAGGGCATGCCCCAGGTCTTCGTGGGCACCGGAGGCATGGGGTACATGAGCCCCGAGGTCCTCGCCCGCGGCAAGGACACCGGGCCGGCCAGCGACGTCTACGCCCTGGGCATTCTCTTGTACGAGATGCTGACCGGGCAGATTCCCGGGCGCCGGAGCCCGCTGCCCAGCGAGATCAACCCAGAGTGCCCACCCAAGCTCGACCCCATCTTCGACAAGATGACGCAGGATCGACGCGAGAGCCGGTACCCCGATTTCGAGGCCGTCTTCGAGGACTTCTACGCCGCCTTCGGCGACAAGACGTACCTCGGCAAGGGCGACCTCATCTTGTGGAGTGAGCTGGCCCACTGAGTCAGCCAGGAGGCGGGCGCCCTCGAGGGGGCGAGGTCTCTGGAGCCGTCATCACTGATGACAGACGCGTCAACAGTGATGACAGCGCTGGAGACCCCCACGCAGGGGAGCCGCCCGGCACTCGCGGGTCGAGGGCGGTGCCTCAGTCTGGCTGTCCCGCGAAGAGCACCATGATCGCTTGGCCGCGGAGGAAGGCAGTGACCGCGACGGCCTGGCCTTTTTCGAGGCGGGCGATGAAGGTCTCCTGCCCGCCCTCGATGACCTTCCGCGCCGGCGTCTTCGAACCGAAGTGCTCATGCAGCTCGGCGGGTGAGAGCACCCAGATGCGCCCGAGCATCTTGTGGTCGGCCAGCGTGAGTACGGAGAGGATGCTCGCGGTGCCCGCCTTCGCCGCGCGCTCGCGGGCTTCGGCGATCGTCTCGTCGCCGGCCGCGAGGTGCTCCGCGTCGACCAGCGTGCGATCCATGCTTTCGTTCCACTTCACCCACATGCTCCAGGGCTTTCGGGTCATGGGGTGAGTCTGGCGCCTCTGGGCCTTCGCGTCTCGGGTTGATGTGACTTCCCGGGAACCAACTTGCTACCCGGGCGTGCCAGTTGGCGCCGAGGAGCTGGCCGCCTCGGCACGGACGATCGTCCCCCCTACGGCGAGGCCAGACGCTATGGCGAGGCGACGAAGGGAACCGGGAGTGCACCTCGGCGGAAGGCGTCCTCTGCCTGCTGGACCTGAAGGGCTCGACGCCCGACCTCATCGGCGAGCCTCGCGAACCAGCGCCGGGAAGCAGGAGTCTTCGAGGAGCGAGCGAGTACCTCGAGCTCGGCTTGGCGGCCGAGGAGGCGAGCCGACTCCTCACCCGCCATGAAGACCTCGATCGGGAACACCGCTTCGCGGAGTGTTCGCTGGAGGGCTGAATCCGTCGGGTATGCTTCCACGAGACCGACTGCCAGGCGATCGATCCCCGACGACAACGAAGCGGCGACCGCGGCAGCCTTGGGGTGCTCACGGGCCCAGTCGAGGACGGCGGTCGTCTCGGTGTCGCTGAGGTCGCCGAGGAACCGCCGCGCGCGGAGCCAGGACGCCAGGTGCTCATCGGCGCACAGAGCGTCGAGGATTCGCCCAAGAACGACGTCGGTCGGCCCTCGCACCCGCAGAAGCTGGAAGCACTCGGCCAACGCCTCTGGCCAGCGCGACGCCCGGCGCGCGTCTTCGGAGGCCAGGCGCAGGGCCGTCTCGAGCGCAGCGAGGACACCAGCAGCGACGGCGTTAGGTGCTTCCTCGCGCCAGAAGTGCGCAACGAGATCGTCGTCCAGGCCCTCCACCTCCATTTCGTACCAGGCGCCGAGGAGCAGGTTCGAGCGATCCGGCGGTCGAGGTTGGCCCTGGGCCCACTGGTGCGCGAGGAGAAACCTGGTCGAGCCACGAACGAGTCCGAGGAGCGCGCTCGAGAAGGCGGCGTCCTGACGGACCATCCATCGGGCGTACCAGAGCTGTCGAAGATCATCGGGGGGAATGGCCCCTCGCGCCACCAGCTCGAGCATGAGCCCAGACCGAGCCGGGGTGACGTCGAGGTGCTGGAGCATCTGGAAGACGAAGCTGGCCGCCTCGCTCCGGGCCGCCCAGCCGCGGAGACTGGCGTCGGTGACGGCCAAGGGGAGCTCCGCGCAGTAGCCGCTCGCGAACCCGATCGACCTGGCCGTCGAGGCGACGGAGTCGATGGCAGGGAGCAGCCGGTGAGAGGCATCCACTCGGCCGCAGAGCCGCCCCAGGTCGTGGGCGCCGGGGTGCCCGGTCGCACTTACCAGCACCTCGCGGACGATGTCCTCCGCGCCCGGAGCGCTCACGAGCTCCGCGGCCAGCGCCTCGCCACCATGGCGCTGGCTCGTCTCGGTTTCGAGGAACGCCTGAACTCGGTCACCGAGGTCCTGGGGCTCGAGGCTGCGCCGGGCTTCGGAGAAGGTCCGCAATTCCTCCAGCCGCTCCGTCTGGACGCGCGGCCGGTCGAAGCGCTCGATGGTGTCGAGCGCTTTTCGGAGAGGAGCCACCGGGTGCCCGGAGGCCCGCCAGGCGTCGACGATGCGGGACAGCAGGGCAAGCTGCCCTCGGGCGAAGAGCGGGCGGATGACCTTCGCACACGCCTCGAAAGCATCGGCGCGAACCTCTTCGTCGGACAACAGTCGACACAGGACATCCACCGCCCCCGCCTTGTAGCTGCGCTCCTCTTCCGGGGTGGTTGGGCGCCACGCCTGTTCGATGGGCTGGGGCAGTCCGGTGGTCATCCGAGCCCCCTCGAGGTCGCACGCCTCGCGCGCGCAGCGAACGGCCAGCCTACGGATCTCGGTGGACGAAGCTCGGCTAAGCTCGTCGAGCGCCGCGAGCCGCGTCGGTCCGGGGGCCTGCGTCGTCCCGAGGAAGCAGCCGAAGAGGTCGACCAGGGTCCGTCCGGTCGCAGCCCCATCCATCTCGGCGAGCGTCGCGACGCTCTTCGGAAACGACGACTCGAACCAGGCGAGCTTCTTCAGGACTAGGACCGCGGAGGTCCGCTCACTTGAGGTCGCTCTGGCATGAAGTAACCTCCGAACGAGGTCGAAGGCCTCGTCGGGAGCATCTGACGCAAGGACGTCGGCCACGGCACCCATTGGGTCGCCGTCGATGATCTCGACGAGCGCTCCCGCGGGGATTCGCCGGAGAATGGCCAGGAGCTCTGACCCACCCATGGCCACCCGGCGAACACAGTTGTGCCGCAGGACCGGAGACCCGCTCCGGATGGCGCCGAGGACGCTGTCCACGTCGGCGTCCCACAAACTCCAGGCGAGCCATTCGGCGAGCAGCTGCGGGGTCATGTAGTAGAGGGGTTCCGTCCCGCCTGTGACTTGGCCGAGGAGGCCTTGCTCGTCGAGGAGCTGGCGGGCCTCGCCGACGTCGATGGCTTGCATCCCCAGCGCCAGGGCGACCGTCTTGACCTCCGACTCGCTGGCTATCGATGGGAGCGCCCACACCTTGAGCGCCCTCCGGTCCGCCTTGAGCTGGCCGCCGAGGAGCTCCTCGAGGGCCTTGCGCAGCTCCGGCTCACTCCACGTCCCGGCCGCTGCCGGAGAGTCGGCGTCCCGCATCTGGACGGCGCGACGGAGGAGACGCAGGAGCTTGGGGTAGCCACCCGCTTGCTTCACCAACAGCTGCCGGAGCTCGACGGGCAAGCCCGACGGCAACAGCTTCATGCACGCCTCGTCATCTAGCGCGCCCAGCCAGACTTCGTCCGAGTGCGGGCTGCGCGCAGTGTCCCGCCCGATGGTGACGAGCCGCACCTTCGATCGCTCGAAGAGTCGCACGAGATCGGTGTGCTGATCGTCGTCGCACTCGTCGACGACGAGCCAGCCCGAGGACACCTTGTCCAGACCCAGGAGCTCCGGGCTGTACCGCTTGGCCACATGGACACCTGGCAGGTCCCTGGTGGCCTCGAGGACGAGGCGGGACTTGCCGATGCCTGGCGGTCCCTTGAAGCGCCAGACTCGCCGCCCGCTGGGGTTGTGGGCCTCCTCAGCGAAGACCCGCAGGGCTTCAGCGCGACGCTCATCCGGGGTCCATGGGAGGCCGGCGGCATCGAACCGAGGCTCACGGCTCCACTGCTCCCACGGGCTGAGCCCCAGCAGCGCGGCGCTCCTCGTCACGCGCCCCCACGTCGCCATGTTCGAGCACAACCACCTCTTGAGCTCCTCCGCGTTCCAGACGACAGCCCGTCCGGTCCACCGAGGGACGAGCCGCTTGATGGCATTGGCCAGACCCGCCTCGATCTTCTCCCGCTCGATGTCGGCCCCCACCACGAGGGTGTAGGACGCGCCAGCCCTCAACAGGTCGAGGGCACGACACTGGGCTGGGCGTTGGAGCTCGCTTCGCCACTTCGCCTCACTGGGAGAGGATCTCTTGAACTGAAAGACGCAAGGTCCGTCCCTCAGGTGCTGCGTCGGAGCCGGCGGCGTCCTGTGCAGCAGTGCGTCGACCCCTCCGTCTCCTTTGTTCCCGGCGTCGAAGGCCTCCAGCTCTTCGGGACGAAGCCCAGCCTCGAAGCGCTCGGACCACAGGAGGTCCTTCACCAGCTGGGCGAAATCGTCCCCCGAAAAGTCCTTGAACGTCGGAGACACCCCAGCCCCCCGAAAGGAGGTCTGCTTGCGCTGAGCGGATCCTCGACGCTTCGTGACCATTCCCCAAGAGCATACCGCAATTGCCGGGGAGCCAACGACGCCCTCCAGGCCTCAGTGCGCTGCGGCTGCTCGATGGCATACTCCAGCGGTCATGACCTCTCCGACCACAATACCGGCCCCGAAAGCCCACCCAGCTGGCTGTGATCCAGGCCGCTCCCGCCGGTGCTGCATGGCGATGGGGCGTGGGTGAGTGTGATAAAGAACACCGTCATGCGGGCGCACACGATCGCCGAGTGGCTGGTCGAGCCGGAAGATCGACGGCTGGAGCTCATCGATGGTTCCTTCGTCGAGAAGGCCGCACCCGATGTTCCTCACGGCTTCTCCCAGATGGGCCTCATCAGGGCGCTCTCGACTCCATTCCACCGGCCCGCGGGCCACGGGGGCGCACCGGGCGGCTGGTGGATTGCGCCCGAGATCGATATCCAGTTGGGGAACGACGGCTTCCGACCTGACATCTCTGGGTGGCGGCGCGACCAGCTGGCGAGCCTGCCCAGAGTGCGTCCGGTCACCCAGGTGCCCGACTGGATCTGCGAGGTACTGTCGGAATCGAACCGAGCGAACGACACGGTGCGCAAGCTGCGCCTCTATCACCGCGCGGGAGTTGGCTCCTATTGGCTCCTCGATCCGACCTGGGGAACCTTGACTGTCTTCCGGCACGAGCCCCAGGGGTTCCTGAACGTGCTCAGCGCCGAGCGCCACGAGGTGGTGAACGCCCCACCGTTCGAGGTGGTCGAGGTGCGAGTCGCGGAGCTCCTGGGCGACGACCCTCGGTAAGGCTCCTGCGGAGCGATTCTGATGGAGACTGAGGTGCGGCGAGCTGTCCGCGTGAGCGCGGACTCTCTTCAAGAGCCGACCCGCGCCCGACCCGGGGCCGGTGCGTCCTCGAGGGCCTCGACCAGTCGGGCCATCGAGATGGGCTTGGCCAAGAAGCCATTCATGCCCGCGGCGAGGCAGGCCGCCACGTCTTCGGGCAACGCGGAGGCGGTCAGCGCGAGGATTCGCACCTGGGCGCGAGGGCCCCCGAGGCGGCGAATGCGGCGGGTGGCTTCGAAGCCGTCGAGCTCGGGCATGTGGCAGTCCATCAGCACCACGTCGAAGGGCTCGCGCTCCACCGCGGCGATGGCCTCCAGCCCGTTGGTCGCCGTGGTGACCTGGTAACCGGCCTTCTCGGCGAGGCTCCTGGCCACCTTGAGGTTGATGACGTTGTCGTCTACCACCAGCACCTTGCCCCCGGAGCGAGGCCTCGGGAGCGGCGCGGCGGGAGTTTGGTGGAGGACGACCTCGGGCAGCTCGAGCTCGAAGGAGAACCGCGAGCCGGCTCCCTGGCGCGACTCGACCTCGAGGACGCCACCCATCAGCCCGACGAGGTGCTTGGAGAGGGCCAACCCCAGCCCGCTGCCGCCTCGGAACGTCGAGGCATCGCCCACCTGCTCGAAGCTCTGGAACAGACGGCCCAGCTGCTCGGGCGAGATGCCGATGCCCGAGTCGTGCACCTCGAAGCGCAGGCGAGCTCCCACGCGTGACACCGCCAGCCGCACGGTGCCTCGATCGGTGAACTTCACCGCGTTGCTCACCAGGTTCGACAGCACCTGGCGCAGTCGGAGCGCGTCGACCCGCACCGCCCGGGGCACCGACGGGTCGACGTCGAGCACGAGCGAGAGGTGCTTCTCTTCGGCGGCCGCGGCGAAGAGCTGGTGCACGTCGGACAGCAGCCGCTCGAGCTCGGCGTCGACCGGGGTGATGGGCATCTTGCCCGCGTCGATGCGCGAGAGATCGAGCAGGTCGTTGATGAGCGAGACCAGCACTTCTCCACTGCGGCGAATGAGCTCGAGGCGCTCTCTCTGGTGCGGAGGCAACGGCTCGGTCAGCATCACCTCGGTGAGGCCGAGGACGCCGTTCATGGGCGTGCGGATNNTGGCTCATGTTGGCGAGGAAGGCCGACTTGGCCCGGCTCGCCGTCGCGACGGTCTCCATGGCGCGCCTTCGCAGCTCGTAGACGCTGAAGCCCCCCAACGAAACCATCACGGTGACGAAGGAGAAGTTCGTCAGCATCGTCATGACCGGGTGCGGGTCGGTGTCGGGGAGCGTGTAGCCGGCGACGCCCAGCCCGATGGCCGCCAGACCCAGCGCCAGGGCCTCGGCGAGGTACAGCAGCACCCACCGGCCGCCCATCATGCTGGCGAGCAGCGGGAACAGCGAGAGGATGAAGACGGTGGAGAGATCGAACGGCGACTGAGCCAACGTGCCCGCGGCCACCGCCACTTGGGTCACCGCCAGGGAGACGTGCCCCAGTGGCTCCCGCCGCGCGCCTCGGCGCAGGAGGGTCAGCACCACCAACCCGAGCACGGCCACGGCCGCGTTGAGCGCGACCTGACCCCACAGTCGCTCCGCCGCGAAGCTCACGGTCATGAACGAGGCGAAGGTGATGGTGACCAACCAGGCTCGAATGAAGAAGCGGAGCTTGGGGAGCGCGGTGGCGGACGAGTCTCCCTGGGGCACGAACCGATCGGTCAACGCGCGAAAGTGGTCTGTCAGTCGCTCCCAGATCACGCTTCCTCTACCCCCGAGTCGTCTCTCAAGTCTAGCTGCCGTGCCGGATCCATCTCCGCAAAGAAGAGAGAGCCAGCCGCGATGGTGTGGCAACTCCTTGAAGCTGCTGAGATCGGCTCATCGGTGGACTCCTCGCTCCCGGAGGAAGTTGCCCAGGTGCTGATCGGTGCCGGTGGTATGCGTGATGACCCAGTCGATCATTCCGAGCTGAACGCGAAACAAGAGCGACAGGGGCTCGTGGGTTCCGGCCTCGACCTCGCGGGCCAGCTCAGTGAAACGCTCGACGAAGCGCACGTGCTCCTGAATGTGCTCCTGGGCCAGGGGGTAGCCCGTCTGGGCCATGAGCGTCTCTTCGGTGCGAAAGTGCTCGACCGCGTACTCGCCGAGGAACCCGAGAATGGCCCTGGTGCCGTGCGTGTCGCCGTGACGCACCTTGTGCGAGAGCGCGTTCATCTGACGCAGGAGCTCCCGATGCTGCTCGTCGATGATGTCGACGCCCACGTCGTACTCCTTGCGCCACTCGAGAACGGCGCCGGCCTCTCCGGTGCCGGTGTGCTCGCCGGTGCTGAGGAAGGCCTGGCATCGCCCCAGGTACAGGTGGGCGGCGGTGTCGAAAGGCGCGAGCCGGCAACACGCCTCGAGCAGGGGCACCGCGGCCGCCACCTCGCGCAGGTGGTACAGGGCGAGGCCTCGCTCGAAGATGGCGCGGGTGGCCAGCTTGGCCTCTCGACGGGGCTTCGAGTCGACGTCGAGCACCTCGTAGATGGACTGCGGGTGCACCTTGCCCTTCACCCGAATGCGGTCGAGGAAGCGAATGGCGTAGGCCGAGGGGTCGACCAGACCGTTGAGCGTGTGCTCGCCGATGATGAGCGAGGCGCCGTACAGCTTGGTGGCCGTCTGGAGCCGCGAGGCCAGGTTGACGCTGTCGCTGATGACGGTGGCTTCGATGCGGTCGCTGGCGCCCACCGCGCCGAGCATCACGAAGCCGGTGTTGATGCCCACCGCAATGCGCACCGGGGCGAGGCCGGCGGCGACGCGCGGGGCGTTGAAGGACTCGAGGCGCTCGAACATCGCCAGCGAGCCCTGCACCGCGGCGTCGGGGTCGGTCGGGTAGAGCGCCATGATGGCGTCGCCGATGTACTTGTCCACCACGCCGCCGTGGTCGACGATGGCCGGCTCGACCTGGCCCAGGAAGGCGTTGAGGAACTCGAAGTTCTCGCTGGGAGTCAGCCCCTCGGAGATGGTGGTGAAGTCGCGAATGTCACAGAAGGCGATGCTCAGCTTTCGCTCGCAGCGGTCCCCCAGCTTCACCTCGGCGATGTTCGACGCGTTGAGCAACTGGAGCATGCGCTCGGGAACGAACCGCCGCCACGCGTGCTCCAGCGTCGCCAACCGGCGCCGCGCTTGGGCCCTCCCACGCCTGGCGACGTCGAGGGCCCGCTTGAGCTTCAAGAGCTCGCCTCGACCTCTCGTTCCCAGTCTCGGATGCGTGCTGAACGCCGTCATGGGGCCTTTCATTGCACGCGGAGTGCCGCCCGCCTGGGGACCGCCGCCCATGCATCTTTTCAAGCACATCGAGGGTCACCCCAGACGCCCTTGGTCTCTCGCCACCCGCGCCCAAGGTGGGGTGGGGTGTTGGCGAAACTCACCCGACGAGTGAGGGCCAGTGCTGGCCCAGCCAGGCTCGTCGGGGGGCCTCGCGCCGCCAGCCTTCGGAGGTGACGTCGACGGGTCGCGAGAGGCGCACCGTGGCCTCGAGGTGGGTGAGGGCCTCGCGGGTCACCTGGGAGTCGTGCACCACCACCAGGGCCTCGCTCTCCCAGTAGGCCGAGGTGACATCGAAGTTCGCGCTGCCGACGGCGATGGCGTCTTCGTCGCGCACCAGGAGCTTGGCGTGGACGTGGGGAAAGACGCGATCGAGTGCTGGGTCCCAGTGGGGCTCCGGGGGGAGGACGACCTCGTAGGCCTCGCCACCGGCGCGGAGCACGGGCTCGAGTCTGGAGCGGACCAAATCGTCGGCCAGCTCGCGGTACGCGCCGCCCTCGAAGGGTCGGCCTTCTCCCCAGCGGGGGCGGACATTGCCCACGAGGCACCGCACTCGCACGCCCCGACGTACCGCGCGGACCAGGGCCCGCTGGAGCTCGAGGACCAGGGGGAAGGTGTTCATCAGCACGAGGCTGTGTCGGGCGGTCTCCACCAGCTCGAGGTGGAGATCGAAGGTGTGGGTGTCGCGGGCGCCTTGATGGAGAACCAAGCGGCAGACGGCGTCACCGGCCGGGGGTGACGGGGCGAACTCGAAGGGCGTGCCTCCGGTGGCCCGCCAGTCGTCGAGGAAGGCGCGATCGACGGCCTCCACGAGGGGGCCTTCGAGGCTCACACTGGCGTCGAGCCAGGGCACGCGATCGTACGAGCTCGCGGGGGTCAGCACGACGTCCTTCGGGCCGCTGTAGTAGGTGGCGCCCAGGTTTCTCCCGGTGACGATGGCCTGTCGCCCGTCGATGACGACGACCTTCCGGTGATTGCGTTGCTTGAGGTCGTTCACGCTGGGCAGGCCGGTCCATGCCTGGGCTCCGTGCACCTCGATGCGGGGGATTCTGGCGAGGCGCTCGAGCTTGGGGTTGGTGATGCCGAAGGCGCCGTGGAGGCTGTAGAGCGCGTCGACGAGCAGCCGCACCTCGACGCCCCGCTGGCTCGCGCGGCTGAGCGCCTCGAGGAATTGGTCGGCGATGGGGTCGTCGTCGACGATGTAACACTGCCAGTGCACGCGGGTGTGGGCGCGCTCGATGGCCTCGAGGGTGTCGAGGCGTGCTCTCTGGTTGTCGAGCTCGAGGTGCACCCGATGGCCGGCGACCGGGGTGCTCGACGTCAGCACGGCGAGGCGGTCGAGGCTGGTGCGCTTGGCCTTGAGTGGCGGAGCGGCCGGGCTCCTCGCGCGCAAGGACTCGGCGCTGAAGACGGTGACGAGGCTCGAGTCGGGTCGCGGCTCGCTCTTCACCACGATGCCCGCCACTGGCACCTGAGCCAGGCGGAGCTTCAGGGCCAGGCGAAGCAGCCGCTGGCCATCGACGCGAGGCGGTACGTCGACGGCGCCTCCGTCATCGAGCCAGGCGCTGGCGTCGAGGAGGCCGACGGGGCCACCCCACGGTACATCACGTGCGAGCTGGGCCTTGAGGGGCTCCAGTGGCTCGCTGGAGCGCATGCGCACGAAGACGAGCTCCGCCTCGGCCAGCAAGACCTCGAGCTCCTTGAGGCTCTCGGTCGGAAGCCCGCAGTCGACCAGCACCAGAGGCCGGTTTTGGGGGCACACTCGCCCGGCCGCCACCTCGAGGGAGCGCCCGACGGGGACGAGCCCCAGGGCCGAGGGTGGGCCGTGAGGAAACCAGGGAGCGGGAATGGTGACGACGCCGTCGTCGTGGGGCAAGGGCTCGAGGGCCTCGTGGCCGACGAGCTGGAACCGCGTCTGCTCGTCGAGAGGCACCCGGCCCGAGCCAGAGACCAGCTCGACGGCGAGCTTGGCACCGGGGAGCCACAGCGTGTCCGACGAGACGAGTCGTTCGGCGGGCAAGGGCGCTCCCCGCTTTTTCAGCACGAGCAGTGGAAGGGCCGCCCGCTGTATGGCCTCGGCTGACAGGAGTGCGGTGATGACCGCCCCGACGGAGGCGTACTCGTCGACCGCGGTGACGAGCAGCTCGACCCGGTGCCGGAGCGCGGCGGCCTCGAGCTCGTCGCCGTAGCTCAGCGGCGAGGCGTGGAAGGGCGCGACCTCAACCCCCGCCTGGGGAAAGAGGGAGCGGAGCTCGAGCTCGAGGGCGTCGGTCCGCTCCTGGGGCGGCTCGCGCGGCAAGGCCACCAGGCGCGAAACGTCGAAGAGGCTGGTGAGCTCGTGAGCCAGGGCCGCGAGATGGCCGTCGCGCTCGAGCATGAGGCCCAGCACGGCGGGCTGGGTTGGCACACCCTGGCAGGCGCTCCCGACCGAGAGAACGTGAGCGCCTCCTTCCTTCGCCAGCTCGAGGAGCGTCATCACCCGGGCCCGAGGGGAGCGGGCCGGCCCCCAGGGGCCAACGATGACCAGCTCGGCTCTCATCTGCCGGGCGATGGTGGGGATGCGGTTGCTCTCGAAGACTGTCTCGTAGGTGGAGCGTTCGGGCGCGCGGACGATGAGCGGCCAGTCGGCCATGCGGAAGGCGTCGTCTCGCTCGGGCATCAAGGCGACGACGTGGAGGTGCGTGAGGGGCGAGGCCATCGCCTCCGCTGCCTGACAGGTGGCGCTGGAGTCTTGGGTGATGTCGACGACGACGAGGACTCGGCGGAGGTGGATCATGGGGCGCGGCGGGGGTTCAACAGACGCCCTCGGGCTATTGGTTGTCAACCGTCAAGCAGGGGAATGCCTGTCAGACGAGAGAACTGGCTTCTCGTCATGCATCACTTGCTCTATCGTCTTCGAGTTCATTCCATTGGAGACACTGGGCTCACCGCCGAAGGAGGCGAAATGAACACGAGCGATGAGCCCAATCGAACCACGTCGCCGGTTGCTTCCCCGGTTCGACCCGGCCACCGTCACGTCGTCTGCCAAGGCGAGTGCATCGAAAGTCTCGCCTGCGTCTCTGGTCATTCGTGGGAGACGATCTGGAATCACCCTGAGAACCGGGCGCTCGTCGACGCGCGAGGCAACCCCAACATCCTGCTTCCGGGCGACGTCGTCTTCGTTCCCGAGTGTCGTGTCAAGCACGTGGACGTGCAGACTGGGCGCCAGCACCGGTTCGTGGTCAAGGGCATTCTTTCCACCGTGAAGCTGCAGCTCCTCGACGAGGACGGTCAGCCGTATGGAAGCTGTGAGTGCACCGTCGCAGTTGATGGTGTCCCCCGTCCAGGGACCTGCCAAACGGACAGCGAGGGATCGCTGAGTTTGAAGGTCCGGGCAGTTGCCCGAAACGTGACACTGACGGTGACTCGGGGCGGCGTCCAGGAGACATTCGAGTTGAAGCTCGGGCACCTCGACCCCTACGACACCATCTCGGGTTTGCAGCAGCGCCTCAACAACCTGGGCTTTGCATGCGGCGATCCCACCGGGGAGATGAACGAAGGCACAAAACTGGCGATGCGTTCGTTCATGGCCAAGCGCCGTCCCGACGAGACCACCGACGGGCAGGAACAGGTTCAGAGCTTCATCAGGGACGAGTATGGCTACTGAAGCCAGACTCGGGCTGTGCCCGAAACCGGAGCGGTTGAGCGCGCCAAGTGATCGAGCAAGAGCGAAGCGCAAGGAGGCTGCAGCGTGGTGGAGTTCACAAACAGCAAGGGTGAGCCCAGCCCTGATATGGCGAAGTGCACCATAACCGTGCGCTCCGTTGAGGAGCCCACGAGCGAGCGTCGTCGGTTCCAGCTCGTCGACGCCGACATCGATGGGGTTCCCATCGACGGCATCAACCTCGTCACTCGGGTGGCTGCCGCGAAGTTCGCGCTCTTCGAGCGTGGCGAGATCTATATGGGTCGATCCATCGAGAATGTCGCCCAGAAAGCCTCGCAGCATTTCGTGTATCTGGACGTTGGCTTCTGGGGAGACAACCTCGTCCAGTCAGGCCCGGCGGGGGACCTGAGGCAGAGGAACTTCGCCATCGTCCACATGGCGCTCCGCTGCCGCATCGGTCGCCTGGTATGAAAAGTACCAACGGGGGGACATCTTCAGGCAAGCGGGCGGCGACCTGGTGAAGTTCCTCGCCACCCTTCGTCGGTATCGGCACAAGAGCAAAGTCTCGCTCGTACAGTTGGGCGATATGTATGATTTATGGATCGGCCTGCAGAAGTGCTTTGTTGAGTCCGACCCGGGCGAGTTCAAACNNAAGGTCCCCTGCTCGGTGGTCACCGAAACCAATGACCTACAGATGCGCGACGAGAGCTTCACAGGCTTTGAATTCGTCAAGCACTGGATCGAGAAAACCCATGAGACGAACCCCGAGGTCGCGGCTGCATTCCGCGACTTCGCGGGCGATGTCGACACCTTTTTCCTCGCCGGCAATCACGACGATTACCTCGTCCATGATGCGGTCTATCCGCCAGATCCACGCGGGTACCGCAACATGGTGTTCGATTCGCTCGGCCAGACGCGCCAGAGGGAAGTCCACGACGATGGGCTCTTCCTGGAGCACGGCCACTATCTCGATCAATCCAACCGTGATGGCGCGACGGCTGGCCACGACATGACCCAGTTGGTTTTCGATTGGGATTTCATGCGCAGCCTCGATCCAGACCGGAGAAGAATCTGGATTGTCGGTGCTGCGGCGCGGTTCATGGAGCACCGGCAGCGCCGTCCGTTCTTCCTCTATGCGATGGCCCACACCCACAGCCCATTCCTCTGCGAGGTGTCGCTGCGCCAGAAGGTCGCTCCGAAATCGTAGAAGGTCATGACTCGGGCCGCCGAGGGCTCGGTTGCCCCGGTGACCGGCGAGCTTCTGCCTCCCGCTTCTTCTGCGCTATCCAGGCGTCAGCGACCCGGTTCTTGCGCTGCTGGTCCTTGACCTTTCGGAGCGCGACGGACCATACCCAGCCCTGGCCCGCGACAACGAAGAAGAACGGGACCGCCAGCGCCAGACCAGCGAGGCCCGCGGCGCCCCAGAAGCTCAGCGCGCCTGCGATGCCGAGCAGTCCTGGAATCGCGCCGATGACAACGCTTCCTGCAAGCAACCAGCGACTGCCGGTCTTCGCGGCCGCCCACGCGATAGCGAGAGAGACGGCGCCAACCAGCGCCGCGACGGCCCAGAGGTCGCGGACGATCGCTAGGCCTTCGCCTGTCGCGTGGGCGACCTCGGGAACGAGGAACGCCCAGAGCCCTGCCGCGAGCCCGCGAGTCGCCGAGAGCGTCCTGGGCACGTGCCGCGCCCTCACGGGGGGCCTAACCGCATCGGCAAGCGAGAGCACGCGCTGGAATTGGGCGACGGCGCCGACCAAACGACCTTCGGTGAGTCCTCGGATGCGAGATCGAGGTGCGTGCCACCGCAACCCAGGACGAGCGCGTTTCGGCGCTTGTGCTGTCGGAGTAGAAGCTCCGTGCCACGCTGGGTGGTGATGTCTTGCTCGCACCCGCGGGCCATGTGGTCAAAGGCGGCAGCGGCCATAGGCAACCCTGGCACGGTGTGACGAGAACGGCAAACGGCTGATTCCGGTGCGGTGGTGAGGGGGCGTCGGCACCTCACGCCGAGCGTCAGTCTGGCTTCATGCCCTGCTTGTCCGGCGGTAGCAGTTGCGCGGGCGGGAGATCGTAGGACAGCTCGAGGTCCTCCCACTGGTCGGCCACCACCAGGCGTACCTCGACCGGCTCTCCCCAGAAGGCGAGCAGGTGGCGGTCGTCGCTCCAAGACTCCGAACCGATCTGTCGCAGCCGCTCGCCATTCTTGTCGAAGGCTCGCACCAGGTCGAAGGCATGTGGGGCGCCGGAGGGCGTCGAGAGTCGGGGCTCGTCGGTTCCTTCTCCGATGATCGTCACCCGAGCGCCCTTGAACTCGGCCTTGAGGGCGCCAGAGACTGGCGCGGCCCGAGTGAGCGTGACCGTGTGCATCGCGACGGGGAAGTGGAGCTTGACGGTGCCCCGGGCGCGGGCGAGCTCCACGATGCCCTCACCGCTCTCGGTCGAGAAGCGCACCTCGTTGGACAGCTCGGGCCAGCGCACCCAAATGCTGTCTTCCCGGTGTGGCACGGGCTTCCCGCTGGCGTCGACGAGCGTGGCCTCGGGGAACTCCATGGAGGCGTAGAGGCTGTTGTCGACGCGAGGGAGCCGCACCTCGACCTTGGGCTGATTGTAGTCGACCACGGCGTAGGTGCGCGCCGCCACGACGCGGGTACCCGAGCGCACCGCGGCCGCGGTGATTTTCGTGAGGCCGGTGCCAGCCGGCGGGTCCCACAGCGCGCGAGGCGCTGCCACCTTGACCGGCTTCTCACCGTCGACCGTTGGCTCGGGCGTGGCGATGACGGTCAGGGTCTTCTCGGTCCACTCCTTGGGCAGCACCAGGAGCACCGAGCCAACCTTGCCGTGCACGTTGAAGCTCATTCGCTTGCCTTCGATGGTCACGGGGAGCTCGCGGTACTCGAGCTCGAGCGGCGTGCGGCCACCCTTGAAGACGGGCAGGCTCGTGGAGGGCCCGGCAGCCAGCCGTCGCCCCGATGCGTCGCGAATGACGACGTCGGGCTCCTCGGTGCCAGACCAGTCGAGCTGGAGGAAGTCGTTCTCGCAGCGCCTGACCGTGGCCGTCCTCCCCTCGGTGGTGGCCTTGGCGCCGGCGGTGCACGGCAGCTCGATGCGGGCGAAGGTCGTCGGCACCTTCAGCTTCGCCTTGCCCTCGGCCTTCACCAGCGCGGCTCGCTCCGCGTCGACCACCAGGGGCAACGTCACCTCGCTGCGGAGCCCCTCTTTCGACCAGGCAACCGGGCGGAGACCGAAGCGGGCGAGCTGGGCCGCCTCGGTGGTCTCCTCTCGGCTGGGCTTACCGAGCACGTTCTTCGCTCCCGGGCCCAGGACTTTCGTCCACTGCACTTCGAGGGTTCCTTGGGCGAGGAGCGGAAAGAAGGACAGGTCGCCCTCGATGGTGAGGTGCCGGCCCATGCGCATGCCGAAGAAGTAGCTCTTGCCCAGACGCTCGAGGAGCTTGGCGAACGCCTCGGGGGCGAGGTCCAACGGCGCGGGCACCTCCTCGAGGACCTCGGCGCGGGTGGCGCCCTTGGTCGGCCCGAGCTCGGCGCTCATCGCCACCATCATGGTCTTGAGCTGCGCGAAGTCCTCCGCCGATACCTTGTCGGGCGTGAGCTCGGTCCAGGGTGGGCCCTCCTCGAGCGGCTGGGCGAGGGCTGGGCGGGGCCCTGTGCTGACGATCAAGACCGCGAAAGGGAGGAGGCTTCGCGCAGGTCGCATTCGATGAGCATAAGGGGCGAGGGCGCAGGGCGCTGGGTCTTCGGGCTCACCGCCAGTGTTCTTGTTTGCTGGCGGTATGGTGCCTAGCCTTCAGTGAGAACGAGGCGCTCCATGCATCGACGCTCAGTCCTTCTGACGGCCTTCTTCCTCCTCATTGGGCAGCCCCAGCAGGCGTTGGCCAGCCCGCCGCGAACCGAGATTCGCTTCTTGGCCTACTTCGCCGAGACGCTCAGAGACACGATGCGGCAGATCGTCGACGACTTCAACGCCACCCACCCAGGCATCGTCGTTCGGCACGAGTTCGTGCCCTTCGAGGCCCTGAAGCGGCAGCTCCTGGTGGCCAACGCCTCGGGCGATCTGCCCGACGTGGTCATGATCGACAACCCAGACAACGCGGCCTTCGCCCAAGCCGGCGTTTTCCTCGACCTCACCGACCTCGTGGCCCAGTGGGAGGGGAACGGACACTTCTTCGCGGGTCCCTGGCGCTCGACCTTCTACAATGGGCGGCAATACGGCATCCCCTTCACGTCTGATTGCCTGGCCTTGTTCTACGACCGGGAAGCACTCCAGCGAGCAGGGGTGCGCGTGCCCGAGACGTGGGAGGAGCTTCGTGCCGCGGCCCGGAAGCTGACCGCGCCAGGTCGCTCCGGTCTGGCCATCAGCGCCTTCCGGTCCGAGGAGGGGACGTTCCAATTCTTGCCCTGGTTCCTCTCCGCGGGAGGCGACGTGGGCCAGCTCGACTCGCCCGCCGGCGTTCGCGCCATGGAGTTCTTGCGAGCGTTGATCGTCGACGGGTCCATGAGCGCCGAGGTGATCGGCTGGACGCAGTACGACGCGCAGAAGCAGTTTTCGGCAGGCAAGGCCGCGATGATGATCAATGGGCCCTGGACGCTCGGAAGCATCGAGCGCGACTCTCCGAGCCTGAAGTACGGCATCGCCAAGGTGCCCAAGGACACGAGGTTCGCTTCGGTGCTGGGCGGTGAGAACGTGGCCATCACGCGGCAAGCACATCGCGAGGCCGCCTGGGTCTTTGTTCGGTACTTGGCGTCCAGAGAGATCGTCGGTCGGTTCGCGCGCGCGACCGGGTACCTGCCGCCGAGGACCGATGTGGTGCGGCCCGGCGACAGCTCGGACTTGGACCCCAGACTGAGCATGTTCATGAGACAGATCGAATTCGCCTCGCCTCGGGGGCCGCACGCGCGCTGGCCCGACATCTCGAACCTCATCTCCCGGGCCCTGCAGGAGGGGCTCTCAGGCAGCAAGCCGCCCCGCCAGGCGCTGGAAGACGCCCAGCGCGGCCTGCGTGCGCTCGACGGGCCGGGAGCTCGAGGGGCGTCGCGGGACGGGGGCTGACGCCTTTGGAGGCCACGCCGTCGCCCAGCGGTGAGGGTCGGGACCCGGGCGCTTTGCCGGCGGCGAGCCGCGCACTCCGGGTTCAGTTCTTCGCCCTGGTCGCCGCCATTGCCTGCGCGTTCGCACTGCATGTGGCCACCATGGTCATCATGGCGGAGCGGAAGCTCGAGCTGCAGCGCTTCGAAGGCAAGCTCTCGGCGCTGATGGACAGCTGGCATCACCTGCTCATGACCACCCACCGCTTGCCGTACCGGGAGGACCGGCCCGAAGCGAGCTGGACCGAGGGGGTCGGGGACTTCGCCGCGTTCCGCGAGAAGCTCGACGCCTTCGAGGAGGAGCTCGACCGGGAGCGGCTCCTGGACCCCGGTCTCAGGCAAGACGTCGTCTCTCTGGTGCGGGGCCTGCGCTACGGCAACCAGTTCATTCAAGAGACGTACGACGACCTCGAGGCGTTCATCCGCGGCAACCAACAACCGGGGAGCCGCGCCATCCTCAGCTCGACGATGTACGGCATCTTGCGCAACGTCGGGGGCTACGACTTCGAGGCAGACCACCTGCTCTACTTCTTTCGCATGTACCAGGATGTGCGGGACCTGGGCTTCTCCTTCACCAATCTGTTGGAGGGCAAGCAGGTGAAGATCCAGACCGCTATTCAAGGCGAGCTCGTTCGCACGACAGAGTTGTACACGCTCGTCGAGGGGGTCTTGCTGGGCTTTGTCGGGCTCGCGGTGGCCTTGCTCCTGTGGCGGCAGGTCGCGGTGTTTCGGACCGTTCAAGAGAGCGAGCAGCAGATCCTCCGCCTCAACGCGACGCTCGAGGCCCGGGTCGCTCACCGCACCGCCCAGCTGGAGCAGGCCAACCAGGAGCTCGAGGCGTTCTCCTACTCAGTCTCCCACGACCTGCGAGCGCCTCTGCGCCACGTCGGCGGCTTCCTCAGTCTCCTCGAGAAGCACGCCGTGGCGACGTCCGACGAGCGCGCCCGGCACCTGATGGAGCGGATCCGCGCCGCGTCCCAGCGCATGGGCGCGCTCATCGACGACCTGCTGGCCTTCTCTCGCTTCGGGCGCTCCGAGTTCTCGTTCAAGCGCGTCGACCTCGACGGCGTCGTGCGCGAGGCCATCGAGGACTGCACCGAGGGCCTGTCGAGCCGAAGCGTCGAGTGGCGTGTCGACCCGCTGCCCGCCGTCAGCGGTGACCGTGCGCTGCTGAGGGTGGTGCTGGTCAACCTCGTCTCGAACGCCCTCAAGTTTTCCCAGACCCGCGAGCGAGCCGAGATCCACGTTGGCACGGTGCCGGGCCAAGCCGGCGAGGTGGTGCTCTTCGTCCGGGACAACGGCGTGGGTTTTGACATGGAATACGCTGGCAAGCTCTTCGGCGTGTTCCAGCGCCTGCACACCATTGACGCATTCGAGGGAACTGGCATCGGCTTGGCCACCGTCCGACGCATCGTCGAGCGCCTGGGGGGCCGGACCTGGGCCGTTGGGAAGGTCGACCAGGGCGCGACCATCTTCTGCGCGCTCCCCCTCCCGAGGTAGGAGTGAGGATCGAGGGCCCACTCTCACCCAGTTTGAGGCCTTCTTCCTCACACGCCGACCTCTCCCGTTCGCTAAGCGACCGGTCCTACCTGGTTCTTTTCCTGTTGGTGCTGGAGGTGGGTGAAAGCCGAGCCATCTGGCTTCCTTGTCGAATTCGGCCCTTTCTCGTTTCTGAACGTGCGGTTTCAACCCGAAGTCAGGAAACGCGATCTCGAATGATGCGAATGATGCGTATGCTTTGTTTCATGCCCTGGCTCTGGATCAAGGAGGAATAGCCGGCCTTTTCGAGCGGGCGTCCGGCGCTTGCCGAGCGTAGGGAGCGGAGTCAGGGCGACGGAAGGTTCGCGAGGCGGGTGGCTGTGGCCCCGGAAAGAGCACACCGGCCAGTCGAATCGACTCTCGGCGAAGGTGAGGGAGTCAGGAGGTTGGGGCAGCTCAGGAGTACAGCTCTTGCTGTGGAGGGCCGCGCGCAGGAGCGCGAGGAGGGCTCCCGGACGGGCTCGGTTCGCCGCTTTCCTCTTCCTCTCCTTTCGGGCTATGTCCCGATGGAGGCCGACCGACCCGAATGCACGCCCTGTTGCTCGCCGTGGCCCTGACCGCTGCCCCTCCGATAGCGCCGGAGGCCAAACAGGCCTTCAGCCTCGCCAAGAAGCTTTACGCGCAAGGCCGCTACGCCGAAGCCATCGTCAAGTTCCAAGAGGGCTACGCGCTCTCGGCCCAGCCCGTCAGCCTGTACAACATCGGCAAGTGCCACGAGCGACTGGGCGAGACGGCGCTGGCGCTGCGCAGCTTCCGCGACTACCTCCGCCTGTGGCCCGAGGCCGCCAAGGACGACGCCCTCAAGGGCGACATCGCGAACTGTGAGCGCCGCCTGAGAGACAAGGGGCTGCAGCAGCTGCTGGTCTTTGCTGAGCCCGCCACCGCACGCCTGGTCGTCGATGGAAAGGCGCTGAGCCCCTCGCCCGCCTACGTGGAGCTGTCCGGGGGCGAACACACCCTGAACGCGTCGGCCGAGGGCTACGAGCCCGAGCAGCGCCACTTCATTCTGTCACTGCAGCGCGTGGCTGAGCTCACCGTCAACCTGCGCCCGGCGCAGGGCGCCACCGGCGATGCGCCCCGACAACCCCCCGCGCTGCCGTTGACCCCCGCGCCACTCCTGGTGGCCGAGCCCGAGTTCGTGCAGCGACGCCCGGCCGGGAGTCGCCACCTTGGAACGTGGATCAGCGGCGGGATCTCGGTGGCAGCGGCCGCGACCGCCGTGGGTCTCGGCCTGGCCGCCAACAACGCCGCCGCGCGGCTGAACACCAGCGACCCCAGCCGAACCCGGGAGCAGGCCGATGCGCTGGTGGCGAGCGTGCACGGCCGGGCACTGGGCACCAACATCAGCTGGGGTATGGCTGGCGCAGCGGCCGTAACCGCGGTGGTGCTGTTCTTCGTCGAAGGAGCGTCGCGATGAGGGCCTTCTCGACGCTCGGGTGGTGGTCCTGGGCGGTGGTCCTCCTGGCCCTGCCGCGGTGCGCGCCCGACATCGGGGCCATCCCCTGCACTGGGGACAGCAACTGCCCCACAGGGCAGCAGTGCGTCAGCAACGTCTGCAGCACAAACGGAGAGGGTGGGGGCTCGTCCATGGGCGGTGGCTCGTCGATGGGCGGTGGCTCGTCGATGGGCGGCGGCTCGGCAACGGGCGGCGGCTCGGGCACGGGCGG
>PMBV01000247.1 GCA_003153055.1 Myxococcales bacterium | reverse complement strand
CTCCGCCACCTGCGGCACCTCCGCCAGCCGCCGCGCCTCCGCCACCACCGGCCTGGCCAGCATCACCAGACTGGCCACCAGCATCTGGAGGGCCAACCTGTCCACGCACCCCGAAGACACATTTCAGGTCCGATGAGCAGTACTGGTCATTCGGGCAATTCTCGTCTGTCCAACAGGGTGCTCCCGTCAGGCCAGGGTTGCACCCGAGGAGGAGGAGAACAACGCTGACGCCGGGCAGCGCACGTACACGCATGAGTTCTTTCCGTCGAGACGAGATCACTTCCTGCGTTTTCGCGGCGAGGATAGTCGTGCAATCTCGCCTTGAGCCAAGCAAAAAGGACCGAACTGGTTGCTGCGAGGCTGAACCTCATCGCCTGGGGAGCGTGCATTTCGCGAACGCCCCTTGAAGAACCTCCTCGCCGGCTATGGTCCGTTCGCGGAAGTCAGGCCTTGGTCGTCCGACCAGCACCGGAGCGCCTCCACGGCGGCAGGACGCCGACCGTCAACCAGCCACTGCATGGTCGGGTGGCTTTGGGCCCATTGTCAACACCCGATGCGCGAACGGCCCTTTCGCGGGCTGATGGTGAGCTCGACGTCGAGCGGCGTGCGTGGGCCTTCGTCGGCGCGGAGGAAGAGGTGGTAGTTGCCCGTCTCGAGGCGACCGAGGCCGAAGTCGAGGTTAAGCGACTGGAGCGACACGCTGGCGTCCGCGGGTGCTCAGGGCTTGGGCGCGACGGAGATGACCTTCGCTCCGGCGAAGTTCCCCATGAGGGTAATCCACAGGGTCTTGGAGGCACTATCCCTCGACGCGAAGAAGCCGCTGCCGGCCTCGAGCGGCACCCCATCGACCGCGACCGAGGGGTCGTTCCCCGAGTCGTAGCTCCGCACCACGAGGATCGGGTCGACGAGCCCAGCCGCCGGCGTGGTGAACGTCACCACCGCCTGGTTGCTCTGCGCCGTCACCTCCCATGTAGAATAGACATGGTTGTAACCGGCAGGCTGGTACGTCTTCGTGGCAGTACGACCAGCGCCCACAGGCCCTTGCGTGACCACTGTCCCGGTCTGCGCCGTCAGCGTGGTGCCCTGCACGGTCTCCATCTGCTTCACTGCCCCATCGGTGACGGCCTGGGAATGTTTCCCCAGCACGAGAAACAGTGAATACCCGAAGTGCGGCTTGCCCGAGCGCTGAGTGCCATCCACTCCCGTGTAGGAGGTACTCCCAACCGCGTCGGACTGAGTCCCCCAGGCGAAGCGTTTGGAAGACGTGGTCCAGGGCGTGGAGGTGTCGCTCCCATCAGGCGTCGAGTACTGGTTGAGTTGATAGGGCCACAAGGTGACGTGAGGGAGCGGGCCACCCGCCGAGGTCTGGCCCCAGTAATCTTTGGTCGTGCCGGCGGAACCGTAGTCGTAGCCTCCGGCGTCTTGCTGCACGTAGGTCTGGGTTTGGACGAGGCCCATCTCCGAGTCTGGGTTGTCGATCCACATCATGTCGTAGGGGACCGTATTCGTGGCGGTGTAATCCCAGCCGGTGGTCGAGAGCTCCTTCAGTGCCGTGGTGGTTCGGAACTTGTGCGTATCACCCCAGGCCAGGCCCGAGACGACGTTGTTGTCGTTGCTCGCGCCATCGAAGCGCAGCTGTCCGTAGGGGAAGCGGCTGTCCCCCGGCTTCGTGGTGTTGGTGGTGTCGTAGGAGACAGCGATGATGGGGTGGTCTCTCCCCGTCGCGAAGAAGAGATCGACGTTGACGTTGGTCGAGCACCCACTGGGTCGACTGAACCGGTGGATAGCGTGGTGGGTGCCCTTGAGGGGTTGCGTCATGGTCGGGGTGACCGTGCAATTCTGCAAGCCGGTGTCGCTGACGAGGTGACCGATGCCCTGCCAACTCGCGGCGGTCTTTCCGCACACTCGGTCGGCGCCATCCACCTTGTAGGTCACCGACATCACCACACCCTGCGCATCGTCCGTGCTCAATGCTCGGGCTCTGCACAGCGAGTCGCTCCACTTGTACGTGGTCGCCGCGCTCGCCGTGGTCGCGGACATCTGCCCACATCCAGTGGCTGTACCTCCTCCACCGCTTCCGCCGCCACCTCCTGCGCCGCCTCCGCGAGCCGTCCCGCCGCCAGCGCCTCCGCCGCTTCCTCCCCCGCCTTGCGCACTCCCGCCAGCGGTGTTGCCGCCTCCTGCGCCTTTCGCACCCCCTGTGCCGCCGCTTCCCCCGAGCCCCGCGTCGCTCCCCGAAGCGACGAGGCCGTCGCAGAGACAGGAGGTCAGGGCCAACACCAGCAAGAGCGTCGCTCGCTTCGATCGCACGTGTCTCTCCTCGTCAGGGGTGGCCGCCCATGCCCTATCACCCGGACACACCGACGGGGAACTGGACACCGACCGTCGACCAGCCACTGCATGGTTGGGCGGCCACGCCTGCCCGGCGGATCGGGCGACGCGCAATGTGGTCGATGGAATGCGTCGCACGAACGCCTCAGAGGCGAGCGCAAAAGGGCGCTTTCATCGCACATGGGGTTCGGAGTTGAGACCAGCGTCTCACATCCCGAGAAACCCGACCGCGCCGACAGGGTGGGTGGACGGCCCTTGCTCGCTCGAGCTACCTCTTGGTATCCACTCACGTACCAAGTGGTAGCGAGGCACATCGACGGGGGCAGTCGCGCGGGGCTCGGGTTTCGCGCGTTGCTTCAATGTCCCTCGATTACGCTCGTTCGATGTCACCCTGCCCCGCCGAGGTCATCTGTCATGCAGCTGAAACGTGAGCTCCCGCGCTTCCCCGAAGATTGGCCTGTCGACGGGCCCATCGACCTCGCCCTGCACGACCTCCCCCACGGCTCCTCCACCACCGAATGGTGGTATCTCAACACCCACCTCGAGGCAGCCGACGGGCGCCGGTTCTCGCTCTTCGCGGCCTTCTTCCGGGTCCTCGTCAAAATCCACCCCGACGGGCGCCGGGAGTACAGCCACTCCCTCACCTGGGCGCTGACCGACCCCGAGCGACAGGAGTACCACTCCCACGGTCTGGTCGAAGCCGCCGCGCCACGCATCGGCCTCGAGCAAATCAACGCGGGCCGCGGGTCGAAGGACGAACGGCTCAACCGGGCGGTGCGCGAGGTGCTCGAGAAGGGCCGCGTGCCTCGACCAGACCGGGTGCTGCCGGGTGACGTCACGGTGTCGTTTGAGTCACTGCGACTCGACTACGGCCTCGGTCGCCTGCACAAGGACGAGGCCGGCAACTACCACCTCTTCCTCCGCGCCGACGAAGGCCCCCGCGCGCCGCTGGTGGTCGAGCTCACCTTCAGCCCTCGAAAGGGCCCGGTGCGCCACGGTGACAACGGCCTGGTACGCGGAACGCACGACGAAGACATGTTCTACTACTTCCTCCCGCGTTGCGAGGTGACGGGCCGGCTGACCCTCGAGGGAACGCCCACCGCGCTCACCGGCTCGGGCTGGTACGATCACGAGTTCGGCCGCCCGCCTCCGGAGCGGGACACCAGCCAGAAACGCGACGGGGGCACCATCGCCGGGGGCGCTGACATGCTCGCCTGGAACTGGCTGGCCCTCCAACTCGACGACGGCTCGGAGCTGACCGCCTACGAGCTCCTCACTGGCGACACGATGGCTCCGATTGGCCGGTGCGCCGTGATGGTCGACCCGGCCGGCCAGCGCGAGGCGTTCTCCGAGTTCACCCTCTCGGCTCACGAAGACTGGCAGTCGACGCGGACCTTCGAGCGGTACCCGACGCGGTTCGTGCTCGAGCTCCCCGGGGGCGCGGGCTCACTCGAGGTCAAAGCAGCCTTCGCCGACCAGGAGTTCGTCACGGTGATGTCGAAGCCGGCGTTCTGGGAAGGGCGCTGCGAGGTGACCGGGACCCTGTCGGGGCGGCCCGTGTCTGGCATTGGCTACCTGGAGCGCAGCGGCTTCTGCGAGGCAGACACCCTCGACGACTTCTTCAAGGGCGTCGGGCGAGCCGTGCGCGCGTCGGTTCGGGAGTTCGCCCCTCTCGAGCTGAGCTACGAGCACGCACTGAAACTGGTCACCAGCCCGGGGCGAGAGTCTGCGCTCGACGGAGTCGACCTCGCCCAGCTCTCCCGCACCCTCATCGCGCCAGTGCGTGAAATCACCGACCGTGGAGGCAAGGCCTGGCGCTCGTACGCGGCGCTCGCCTGCTGCGAAGTGGTCGGAGGCGACTCGCGCAAGTTCGCCCAGTGGCTCGCCTTCCCCGAGCTCATGCACACCGGTTCGCTCATCGTCGACGACGTGCAGGACAAGTCGACCATTCGCCGGGGAGGCCAAGCCGCCCACCTCAAGTACGGCGAGGCCATCGCCGTCAACGCAGGAACGGCCGCCTACTTCCTCGGTGAGCGGCTCCTGACCCGCTCGCTGCTGAGCGACGCCGACAAGCTCCGGGTGTATGACCTGTACTTCGAGGCACTGCGCGCGGGCCACGCGGGGCAGGCCATCGACTTGGACGGGCTGGGAGGCTACGTGCTCGGCGCCCTCGACCGAGGCGACGTCGAGACCCTCGAGCGGCGGGTCCTGGCAATCCACCGGCTGAAGACCGCTGCGCCGGCCGCCGCGCTCGCCCGAATGGGTGGCATTGCCGGAGGTGGCAGCGCGGAGCAAGTCGAGGGCGTGGGCCAGTACTTCGACTCGCTCGGCCTCGCCTTCCAAATCATCGACGACGTGCTCAACCTCCGCGGCTTCGAACGGGAGCTCAAGCAGCGAGGTGAAGACATCTCTCAGGGCAAGCTCACCCTTCCGGTGGTGAAGGCCCTCGCTCGTCTCGAGCCCGACGCCAGCCGCGCCCTGTGGCTCACCGTCGCCTCCCAGCCGACGGACCCAGCGGTGGTCGCCGAGGCCATCGACCGCATCGAGAAATGCGGGGCCCTCGACGCTTGCGTCGTCCAGGCCCGTGGGCTCCTCGAAGATGCCTGGCGACGGCTGGATCCACTGGTGGAGGAGTCTCAGACCAAGGTGATGCTCCGCGCGTTTGGCTGGTACGTGCTCGAGCGGCACTACTGATTCACGCTGGATGATGACGCCTCCTCCACGGCCTCGAGTTGCGATGCTCGGCCACCGTCACGCACCGGTGGTGGCCGCGCTGGTGCTCTTCCTCCCCAGCCTCGGCGCCGGCTTCTTCGCCGACGACTTCCTGCGGCTTCGGATGCTGCGGGGAGCGTCGCCCATCGACCCCAGGCCCTTCGACCTCTTTCGCTTCTTGTCGGGCGACGAAGGCCTGATGCGCCGGCTCATCGCCACGGGCGAGGTGGAGTGGTGGGCGGATCCCCACGCCAAGCTGGCCTTCTTCCGGCCCCTCGCGTCGCTGACCCACTGGCTCGACGATCGACTGTTTGGCACCTTCAGCCCGGGTCATCACCTGACCAGCCTGCTGCTCTGGCTCTTGGTGGTGGCAGCGACGAGCGCTCTCTTCCGGCGGCTCTCCCCCACCCCGCGGGCCGGAGTGCTGGCGAGCTGGTGCTTCGTCCTCGCCGACTCGCACGCATTGCCAGTCACCTGGGTCGCCAACCGCCACGCGCTGTTGGCGACGCTCTTCTCGGTGCTCGCCCTCTCGAGCTGGGAGCGCTACCGCCGCGGAGGAGGGCCGCGATGGGCCGCGGTGGCCTTCGCGCTGTTGGGGCTGGGCTTCCTGTCTGGTGAGGCGGCGGTCGGTGGCTGGCTCCTCATCTGCGCCTACGAGCTCCTCGGACGGCCCGAGGGGCGCCGACCCATCGCGGCCTGGGCTGGGCTCGCCACGCTCCTCGCCGTCTACGCAGCCTTCTACCGTGTCGCGGGGTATGGCGCGGCGCACTCCGCCATCTACCTCGACCCGCTCGGCGACCCGGGGAGGTGGCTCGGCGCCGCGGCGACGCGTCTCCCCATGCTCGTGGCCGGGCTCCTCTGGGCCTGGCCGGTGGACCTCGTCGGCCTCGGAGCGACCGCCAACGCCCTCATCGTCGGCGGCTCCCTCGCCCTCGTCCCCGCCTCCCTCTTCGTCTTCGCACCCACGGCCCGACACCACCGGGTGGTCGGCGCGCTCGCTCTCGGAGGCCTCGCAGCGCTGCTCCCGCTCGCCTCGACGACCGTGTCCTCCCGCCAGCTTCTGTTGCCCAGTGTCCCAGCCGCGCTCCTGCTCGGCACCTTCATCGACGAGGTGCTTTCGCATCAGTGGGGGCGTTCGATTCGCGCTGGGGCCGGGGCGCTCCTCGGGCTTCGGCACGTGCTCCTCGCGCCCATCATCCTCGCGGTGAACGTGCTCGCGATCGGGGCCTCCTTTCGAACGGTCACTCGCGAGGTGACGAGCTCGCCCTGGCCCGCCGACCTCTCGCGACGGCGCCTCTTTCTCCTCGGCGCACCGAGCTGGATGTCGGCCACCTACCTGCGTGACGCCCTCGAGCTCGAGGGCCGTGGGCGGCCGGAGCGCTCCTACACGCTCAACCTGAGCGCCTACCCCGCGGACTTGCTCCGGCCAGAGGCCCGCACGCTGGTGCTGAAGCTCCGCTGCGGAGAGATGCTCTCCACCCCGGAGGAGACGCTCCTGCGCGCGACGCCTTTGACGGCCGGCGAATCGGTGGAGGCGGAGTCGTTCCGCGTTACGGTGCTCGAGGCCGACGCGCTGGGGCCAAGGGCGGTCCGCTTCGAATTCTCGGGCGAGCTGGGCGACCAGCTCTTCGCTCGGTGGACCGGGGAACGGTACGAGGCCGTCGAGCTGCCCCCCATCGGCGGAGTGCTCGAGCTGCCTGGCGTCGCCCAAGGGCTCGGCCCGATGAAGCGCCCTCCTCCCCGCTGTGAGCCGGAATAAGTCGTGACTCGATGGGTTCGCGTCTCGGCCCTCCTTCGACCTTCACTCCCACCTGACACTCCGTTCACTTGACGGCAGTGTCCGCAGCCTGCGATTGCTCGAACCGCTATGAGCCCACGACTGACTGTTGCTCTTCTCTGCGTCGTCTCACTCGGCTGCAGTGCGCCGGTCGTCGACGGCGCTGACGGTGGCGCTGGCGGCGGTGATACCGGAGCCGGTGGAGGGGGCACGTCCGGTGGAGGGCAAGGTGGAGGAGGGCAAGGTGGAGGAGGGCAAGGTGGAGGAGGGCCAAGCGGTGGCGGCGGAGGAGGAAGTAGCGTGGGCGGTGGCGGTGGAACGGGCGTTGGCGGCGGCGCGCCGACCTTCGCCATCACCTTCTCCGACTCGTGCCCGACGCTCGGCACGTGCGGCGGGAACATCGACGGCGGTTGGACCTACCAGTCGGCGTGCATCAACAAGTCGAACCCCTGGCCGGTGATGAAGTCGGTGTGCTCCGGCGTGAGCTTCTCGGACCTGAGCGGGACGATGTCGGGCACCCTCGACGTGAGCGCAACCCACATGACCTTCAATACCGAGTTGACCATCGCAGCGAAGATGGACCTCCCGGCGGCTTGTCTTCCCTCGCCGCCGAGCCAGTTCTCGTGCGCCGGAGTCCAGCTCATCCTCCTCGGGACCCTCACCGGAACACCGCTGGTGAAGACGGCGTCGTGCAGCGTTGGCGCCGACGCTGGGAGTTGCGTGTGCTCGGTGACCGACGAGCGCAAGCTCCCCGGCACGGCAGCCTCGAGCTACTCGGGCTCGACGCTCACCACCACCGGCAGCGATGGCGGCGTGCGAACCTACGGGTACTGTGTCAGCGGAGGCACCCTCACCTACCAAGAGACGTCGGCGACCCCGCTGGATAGCGCCATCTACACCTTGAAGTAGGACTCTGGAGCGCGTCGCCAATGAGCTCTTGGGGCTGCCCACATCAACTGAACGAGATTTGCCAGAAGGTGCAAGGCGCGTACTGCCGCCCGGGGATGCGAGGGTGCATTCTCGCTGGGAAGGTGACGTTCCACGACGGGGTGGTTCCGTTTCCCGAGTGGCCGCTGGGGACGGACCCGAAGGTGCGGGCCGCGGTCGAGGCAGGGCTTCGGGCCTCGGAAGGCTCGAAGGGCGAGACGAGCTGAGTTGAGCTCCGGGGGACGCGGCGGTCATGGACAGCGCTCTGAAGGGGACAAGTTGGGTGTACTGATTCCCTCCCAGGCAAGTGCGGGCAGCTCCTCGGCCCCACGGCGGGCTGGCCATCGAGGCGGCTGGGCGGAGACTCCGTCGGTGAACCATCCCGAAGGGCAGGAAGGCTACCTGTGGAGGACCCAGGATGAATCTCGAACCGGCCAGGGCGCGCCGGCGGCGAACGATGACGACGTCCTGCTCGCGCCGCTTCATTCCCGGGGTCGACCCCGACGTGGAGGCGGGGCGAGCGTGGGTGGCGACGGCGCCGGTGCGCATTCAGTGGGACCCGGAGCGGAACCTGCGGGGTGACACGCTCGAACACCGGTCCATTCAATTCGACCTCGGCGGGCCATGGCCGCCGAGTACGCCTCCGAGTGAATCGCCGGCAAGCTCTACGCTGCGTTCGGCGGCACTCGGTGCCGGGCCACGCGAGGTGGCTGGTGGGCATGGGTCTCCGAGCGCGTCATCACGGTGTACAAATCTGTACTCCGTGATGACAGGGCTGGGGAGTGACAGGCCTCGAGGTCAGTACGTTCAGAGGGCTCAGCTCGCCCTGCGGGGCGCAGAGACCGGAAAGACCGGATGGGCTCCTGCGAGCGCATGGCCGAGACGGTATTCACACCGAGGACAGGGCGAGCGCCGGAGCTGCCGCGATCTGCTCCGCTCGGCGCGCGTCGGCACGGGCACCAAGGGGGTGCTGTGACAAGGAGCCCAGGGGAGGGGCATGCGGCAGAGCCTGTCGACGCACGGGAGCTGTCGAGGGCGAGAGCATCGCCCAACGGGTGAATACTCGGGCATGGAGGATCCGGCCAGTCTCGTGTCTGGCAGGCGACCCAGATCTGACACAGCCGCGACGCACTCGTCTCACTCCATCGGGTGCATTTCACCCTCGCGCGTGCGTTCCTCCCCCGCGGCTTTCGAGGCCTGCGAATGGTACCATTGGTGACATTGCCGGGGACCCTCGCCCACCCAGGGACTGGCTCACGTGTGCTCACCGCGGTCTCGGGTCGAGGCGCTGGTCAGACCGCCTCGGTGGGCGAGCACCAGCCCGACCCTCGCACCTCAAGGCATGCTCGCACCGTCTTGCCCACTGGGGAGAACGCGGCACTCTCTCGCGCCCCGGGCCCAAGAGACGTAGCATCACGCTGAATGGCGGACGACAGCGCGCTCAGGGTTCGCCTCGAGGGTCGCGCGGAGCAACTCGAAGCCGCGGTGCTGCGCTATCGGGCACTCGTCAGCGCGCTCAAGTCCTTCACCTGGAAACGTCGATTGCGCCGAGTGCTGGACGTACTCCGAGCCGTTGCCCACGAGCACGAGTCGGTCGATGAAGCCCTGAGCTTCGTGCACCGCCGCGCCCAGGCGGAGTCCTGGCCCCGCGGAACCATCCTCACCTCCGCCGAAGAGGCCGGGGCGTTGCGAAGCGAGCTGCTCCGTCAGGTCGAGCGACGCCTCGACGGCCAGGGAAGTCACCAGCTCGCGGAGGACCTCCATCGCCTCGAGCGCATCGCCAGCAACGCTCCCAGGCTCGTGTTGCCGGGGCGACGTTGGGAGGTGGCCTGCCAGGCGCTCTCGCCTTCGCTCACCGAGGTCCAGGTCGCCTTTCGCTTCGGCACCAGCCTCGCCCAGGTCTTCGGCCGGCCCATGGAGCCACGCAGCCCGCTCCAGGTGACCGTGCCCGAGTGGACCAAAGTGGAGGCCGGCTGGGCCGAGGGTACGAGCGCCCTAGAGGACGTTTGGCGAAGGGTCGACGCCCTCGACGTGACAGGGGGCGTCGGTCGGCTGCTCCGGCGCAAAGCCAGACGCCTTCCGCGAGTCGAGCCGACCCAGGGGCCGGCGCTGCTGGTGTACGCGGAGTTCTGGAAATCCCTCGCGGTCTCACGCATGGAGCAGCTCGCCACCGCGCGCGTCGAGCCGGCGGCGCTTCGACCGGGCGAGGCCTTCGCCCTCTTCGGTTGGCTGGTGCGCCGTCAGGCCGACGCGAGCGCGACCATGGGGCTTGCGCCGCCGCGCGCCGGGCTCCTCGAGCTGGCCCACCTGTTGAGCGGCTCGTCTCACGCCGCCCCTCGTGAACGCCCCTGGGAAGCCCTCGAGCGCTTGGCCGCCCGGGCCGACGAGGACCGAGCCGACCCCGATTGGAGAAGAGTGCACGACGCCCTCTTCCTCCTCGCCCGGGTGGCCGCCACGCCGACCAAGTGGCTCCCCCCGGTGTACCGAGTCGGGGCCCCAACCAAGACAACCTTGAACAAAGACGCCTCACTGCGCGAGCTGGTCGCGTCGCTTCGCGAGCACGTCCTCCAGGCGAGCTGACCATTCGGGGGGCGCTCGAGGGCTCATCTTCGGCTTCGCAGCGCCGAGCTCACCGTTACAGCTAGCCCCCAACCCCCGCATCAGAGGTTCTCTCATGAAGATGAAGCGACTCTGGGTCATCGCCATCGTGGGACTCGTGGTGGTCGTGGGGGCTCTCATCGGCATCAAGGTTGGGCAGTTCCGCACCATGGCCGCCGCGGGGAAGAGCTTCACCATGCCTCCCGAGTCGGTGAGCTCGACATCAATCGACCGGACCGATTGGCAACCGACCATGTCGGTCGTGGGCTCGCTGGTGGCGGTGCGCGGCGTGGTCATCGGAGCCGAGCTGGGCGGGACCATTCGGGAAATTGGCTTCGACTCCGGCGCCACGGTGAAGAAGGGCGACCTGCTGGTGCGCCTCGACACGTCGGTGGAAGAGGCCCAGCTCGCGGCCGCCAACGCCGAGACAGTCCTCGCCCGGCTCGAGGCGGAGCGGGCCCGGAGCCTGCGGCAGAAGGGCGCCAACACCCAGGCAGAGCTCGACGCGGCCGAGGCAAAGAAGGCCCAAGCCGACGCCGCCGCCCAGGGGCTCAAGGCCACCATCGCGAAGAAGGCCATTCGCGCGCCGTTCACCGGGCGGGTCGCCATTCGTCAGGTCGAGCTGGGGCAGGTGGTGTCACCGGGCACGCCGCTGGCTTCGCTCCAGTCGGTGGATCCAATCTACGCCGACTTCTGGCTCCCGCAGAGGGCGCTGGCCGAGCTTCAACCGGGGCAGGTGGTGCGGCTGCGCACCGACATCTTCCCCGACGCCGCCTGGGAAGGGACGGTCAGCGTCGTCAACACCGAGGTCGACCTGGCCACTCGGAACGTGAGGGTGCGCGCCACGATGGACAATCAAGACGGCCGGCTGCGTCCAGGCATGTTCGTGAGCCTCGAGGTCCTCACCGGAGAGAAGCGCCCGGCCCTCCTCATCCCCGCGACGGCGGTGCTGTTCGCGCCCTACGGCGACACCGTCTTCAGCCTCGAGGAGAAAGCGGGCGCCACGTTGGCCAAGCAGAAGTTCGTGCGCCTGGGCGAGCGCCAGGGCGACTGGGTGACGGTGCTGTCGGGCCTCGAGCCAGGAGACACCATCGTCACCAGCGGCGCCTTCAAGTTGCGAAACGGCGCCCCGGTGGTGGTGAAGAACGAGCTGGGCCCGAAGGCCGAGCTGGCCCCTCGACCGGCGGAGGAATGAGCTCGTGAAGCTCACCGACCTCTTCATTCGGCGCCCGGTGCTGGCCATCGTGGTCAACGTGGTCATCGTCATCGCTGGCCTCCAGGCGATTCGCTCGCTCAACGTTCGCCAGTACCCTCGCAACGAGAACGCGGCCATCGTCGTCACCACGGCCTACGTGGGAGCCAACGCCCAGCTGGTGCGAGGCTTCATCACCGCGCCCCTCGAGCGGGTCATCGCGGCGGCCGACGGCATCGACTACCTCGAGTCCGACAGCCGTCAGGGGGTGTCGACCATCAGGGCGCACTTGCGGCTCAACCACGACGCCACCCGAGCGCTGGCGGAGATCGCCTCCAAGGTCGATCAAGTGCGGCGCGATCTCCCGCCCGAGGCAGAGATTCCCATTCTCAACATCGAATCGGTGGAGAGCCAGTTCGCCGCCGGGTACCTGAGCTTCTCGTCGGAGCTACTCAAGCAGAACGAAATCACCGACTA
>PMBV01000494.1 GCA_003153055.1 Myxococcales bacterium | reverse complement strand
TGCCGGTGGGAGACCTCGAGGCGGTCTTCCTTCCGGTGTTTCATGTCTTGCTGGTGGTGGCGTTCGTCGTTCACATTCTCTTCATCAATGTGCTGCTGGGCGGCTCGTTCGCCTCGGTGTGGTACAATCTGGTGGGTGTCGTGAAGGGCGACAAGACCTACGACCGAGCTGGCTACCTGATGACCACGCCGGTGACCATCAGCGAGAACATGGGGGCGCTGTGGGGGGTCGCGCCGCTGCTCATCGTGAGCGTCATGTTCACCGCCTTCTGGTACTCCAGCGTGCTGATGATCTCGCCGCAGATCCTCCACATCATCTACGGCAACATCGTCGCGTTCCTCTTCAGCTACCTCTACAAGTTCAGCTGGCCCTATCTCCAGGAGCGCAAGGGGCTCCACCTCAGCTTCGGGGTGGCGAGCGTGCTCATCTTTTTCTCGCTGCCGTTCGTCTTCATGACGGCGGTGCAGCTCTACCTGACTCCAGGAACCTGGCAGGTCGGCATGCGGTACTGGGACGTGTTGTTCCGGGCCGACGTCTTCTTTCGTCTCGCCCACTTCTTCCTCGCGTCCTTCGCGGTGACGGGGGTGTTCATGATGGTCTTTGGCGCCTCGAAGCGGAAGCGACCGGAGGACGCCGAAGCCGGCGAGGTCCTCATCAAGACAGGCAAGTCGTGGTTTGTCGTCACCACGGCGCTGAACCTCTTCGTGGGGCTGCTCACCTTCTTCCAATTCCCGAGCTACGGCATCGAGGCCTTCTACTCGAGTGTCTACCCGCTCATCCTCGCGCTGGGGGTGTTGACCGCCGTGGCAGCAGCGGGCCTCGTCCTCCGGCAGTTCTTCGTCACCGATACCTCTCCCGGCACCACCAAGTGGGTCGTCGTGCTCATGGCCGTTACCGTGCTGTCGATGGCGACCAGCCGGCATGGAATGCGGTTACTCCTCCTCAAGCCGGCCATCGCCCAGATGAACGTGAAGACCGCGGAGTACGTGGCGAGCGTGAAGGCAGCCCGGGCGGAGGCGCTCGCGGCGCCGCTGGTAGCGAAGGCGCCATCCACTCCAGGAGAGGCCACCGCGACGAAGTACGGGTGCCTCGCCTGCCACGCCGTCGACAAGCGGGTGGTGGGGCCGGCGTACAAGGACGTCGCCGCCAAGGGGTACTCGACCGAGCAGATCGCCGCCCTGATTCGCAAGCCGAATCCGGGGAACTGGCCTGGCTATGGGCAGATGCCTCCGATGACGGCGGTGACCGACGAAGACGCCAAGGTCCTCGCGGGCTGGATCAACTCAGCGCGCGAGTAGGCCGGAGCGCGTCCCGTTCAGTCGGGGGCTCCTGCTTTGCCTGTCTCGAGTCGTGGGGAGGGCTTGTCGTCTGCTCCCCGCGGCCTCGAGGTCGGGTGCCTGGTAGGCCGGGCTCCTTGGGGTGTGCTGGAGTCTGACGGCGCCATCGTCTATACCAATGCCTGCCGTGCCACCCAACGCCTCGATGGCGGCCGATGCCTTGGCCGTAGAGCGTTCAATCGTGGTGCGCTCACTCGGCGACGGCTCCCACGTCTGAACTGCTCGTCGCCGGGAGCACCCACATGAACATCCGGCACTTCTGTCGGACCCACTTCCGTCACTTCAATGCTGCGGCCCTGGTAGACGCCGCCGAGGACTACCGCCGCCACGTGAATGGCGGTGGGAAAATGCTGGTGACGCTCGCTGGCGCGATGAGCACGGCCGAGCTCGGCATCTCGCTCGCCGAGATGATTCGGCAAGACAAGGTGCACGCCATCAGTTGCACCGGCGCGAACCTCGAGGAGGACCTCTTCAACCTCGTCGCCCATGACCTCTACCAGCGAGTGCCGAACTACCGTGACCTTACTCCTGCCGACGAACAGGGGCTGCTCGAGCGCCACCTGAACCGCGTGACCGACACCTGCATCCCCGAGATGGAGGCCATGCGGAGAATCGAGGCGGTCGTGCTCGAAGACTGGGTCGCCGCCGACAGGTCGGGAGCGCGGCACTTTCCGCACGAGTTCATGTACCAGGTGCTGCGAAGCGGGAAGCTGGCAGGCTCGTACCAGATCGATCCGAGAGACAGTTGGCTCCTCGCCGCGTGTGAGAAGGAGCTCCCCATCTGGGTGCCGGGCTGGGAAGACTCCACACTCGGCAACATGTATGCGGGGCATTGCTTGTCGGGCGACCTCAAGAACGTGCACACGGTGCGCACGGGCATCGAGGCGATGCAGACGCTGGCGGCCTGGTACTCCGAGACGGCGCTACGGACGCCGGTGGGCTTCTTCCAGGTGGGGGGCGGCATCGCCGGCGACTTCCCCATCTGCGTCGTCCCGATGCTTCACCAGGACCTCGGGCGCACCGGGGTGCCCCTGTGGGGATACTTCTGTCAGATCAGCGACTCGACGACGAGCTTCGGCTCGTACTCGGGCGCGGTGCCCAACGAGAAGATCACCTGGGGGAAGCTGGGGATCGATACGCCCAAACATATCATCGAGAGCGACGCGTCAATCGTCGTTCCCCTGGTGTTCGCCTACGTGCTCGACGAGTAGGCGCGCCACAACCCTCAGCGCCCGGTGACTTCGACCGCCAGGGAGTGGATGTCGCCGTGGCTCAATTTAGCCCAGGCCGCGCCCAGTGGTGGCTGGCATCACCTTCCCGTACAGCACACCCTTGGTGCTGACGAGACCCTCGCCCATCGCCAGGATCTCCGAGCCCTTGCCGCGGAGGATCAGCACCTCGAGGCAGTTGTGGGCGTCGAGGTGAATGTGGAGCGCTGAGACCACCGCTCGGTGATTCTCGTGTTGGATGTGGGTGAGCTTCTGGCTCAGGCTCGAGGACTCGTGATCGTACACCAGGCTCACCACCGCCACTTTGTCTCCGCTGTCGGCGCGCTCGGACCACTGCTCCTGCACGAGCTGGTCGCGAATGAGGTCTCGAATGGCCTCTGACCGATTCGCGTACCCCCGCCGAGCGATCAGCCTATCGAACTGCTCAAGCAGTGAATCCTCCAGTGAAATACCGACCCGCTCGATCATTCAGACCCCTTGAGAACCGCGGAGGACCGTACCGGAGCCCCCCATGGCTCGCAACCTGGGTGAATTTTGGTGCATACGAACAACGAGAACGTGCTACCGATGGGCATCCGTTGTTCTACAGGGCCGCGTTTGGCCCAGAGGGGATGCGCCAGTGAAGCGAGTGAAGTGGCCGCGGTTCGCGATGTTCGTCGGGTTGCTCCTCAACGCTGCCTCAAGTCGAGCACAGGTGGCCATTGAGGCATTGCCTCTCTCCGAGTCGGCGGCGGTGACAGCGGACGCAGGGAGTCCCCAGCCCGACGCCGCGAAGGAGGCAGCGCTCACCACCATCGTCACGGCGAACAAGGCTCCGCAGGCCGCGTCGGGTGTCACTCAGAGCGTTCGCGTCATCGAGAACACCGAGTGGGAGCGCTTCACGACGCTCCCGACGAACCTGGCGACGCTCCTGCAACGGGAGCCAGGACAGTTCGTCAACCCGCTCTCGCGCAACGACGCGAATTGGGGCTCGCTGGGTGGTCTCGGGCCCAGCTACAGCAGCTTCTTGCTCGACGGGCTCCCCATTGACACCATCGTCGACCCGATGAGCCTCGACCCCTGGGTCTTCGAGCGGATCGAGCAGCAGCGCGGGCCCGCTTCGGTGATGTACGGCAACTTCCTCGGCATGGACTTCGCGGGGAATGAGTCTCCGCTCTCCGGCGTCACCAACTTCGTTCTGAAGGACCGCATCGAGCGCCCCGAGACCCGACTTCTGGCAGCCGCAGGCTCCTGGGGCACGGTCGACGCTCGCGGCATTCACCAAGGCTCTGCGGGGAACTTTCACTACTTCCTCGGGGGTGGGTACGAGCGGTCGGACTACGCGAACTACGGCACGGACGACTCGTGGCTGCACATGCTTCGTTCGCCCGAGTTCACGAAGGTCAAGGTCTATGGCAAGGGCGCCTGGTTCTTCGATCGGCCGGACCACGAGTTGTCTGTCTTCGCGCACCACACCAGCCACCTCGGGATCGTGGGCAGGCCGAACCGCGACTTCGACAACGCCTATGACACGGTGAACGCCGTGTATTCGAACCAGCTTACTTCGTCGCTCCGGGTCGACGGCAAGGCGGGTCTCCGACTGTACAATCGCCGCTGGGGCGAGGACAACTACCCAGACCTGTCGCTCCGGGAGCACGATGGCGTCCGCCAGAGGGTGTTGCCCATGGACCTCACGCTGACCTGGGCGCATCTGGGAGAGAGCCTGCTCACCGCCGGAGTCGACGGACAGCTCATCTGGTACGACACCTACGCCGAGGTCGACGGGGTGCGCGCCGTGGGCAACGCTGCCAGTGCTGGCGCCGTCGGGGTGTTCGCCCAAGAGAAGCTGGCCTTCGGCCCGTGGGTGCTCCGCGCCGGAGGTCGCTTCCTGCACCATGGGCAGACCGGCTCGATCCTCTCTCAGGCCGCGCCCTCGGAGCCCAGCGCCCAGTGGAACGTGCCGCTGTGGAGCGCGGGGGTTCGCTTCAACGGCCTCGGCCCGGTCTCGCTCTATGCCAACGCTGGCTCGAGCTTCGTCGCGCCGTCGGTGAAGGCCGTAGGCGGAACCTTGCTCCTCTCTGACGAGGGCGCGGCGGGGAAGAATGGTCAACTCCCGAACCCGTCACTTCGGCCTCAGAGTGGCCTCGCCTTCGACCTCGGGGGAGACCTCCGGCTCGGTCGCGGCTTCTCGGCCGGCGTCCGAGGGTTCGCCAACCTGGTGAACGACGTCATCGTCGACAACGTGGTGAGCCAGGAGCCATCGCAGACCAAGTCTGTCAATGCGGGCTCGGCACGTTCTCTCGGGGTCGAGGCCTCGGCTCAGCATCGCATCAACCGCTTCGTCGAGTGGTTCGCCAACTTCACGTGGACCTCGACGAGCGTCGGGAACGCCATCGACGCTGACCAGAACGGCGCCGCCATTCCGTTCGTTCCCAATTTCACCGCGAACGGCGGAGTGACCGTGCACCTGCCCTGGCAGTTGATGGCGTCGGCCTTCGTCACCGGGACCGGCGCGTATTTCGACAGCAGCTCCAAGGCCAGCCGGAAGCAGTTTGGGCCGTACGCGGTCGTCTCTGCCAAAGTCATGAAGGTGTTCGCCCTCGACGGCTATACCCTCACCGCCGCGGTCGACCTGCAAAACCTCACCAACAACCGCTACGTCATGCCGTGGCAATTCCGCGACCCAGGCTTCTTCGCGCTGGGCTCGCTCGAGCTTCGACACTGATGCGAATCGTGCTTGCTGTGGTGCTCGTGGCGTCGACCACGGTGGCGGAGGAGAAGCCGGTCACTCGGGTCGAGGTCGAGGTGTTCACCGTGGGCCTCCCGGTCGCGGGCTCGGGCGAGCGGCTCCGCTACGTCCACGCCCGAGGTGAGCTCACTGGCGGGCAGAACCCCGACGGGCTGGCGAAGTCGCTGGCCGCCGATTCAGCCCCGGAGCTCGCCGTCATTCATTCGACGAGCTGGCGGTGGGAGGAGGACGGTCGAATCGTCCTGACCTACCTCGCGTGGGCGAAGGACGGCGCGCTCTCCCCGCGAGCCGCGGCCATCCCCGCGCTGAAGCCGCCTGGCCCGACCGACCCCTTGAAGCCGAGACCGAAGGAGATCCACGAGCTCGACCCCCTCGCGCATGGGCTCAGACATGTCGCGTTCCTCGCTCGTCAGACCGACGGGGGCGTGGCTGCGGCGCTCGGGCCGAGATCCACAAGGGTTCTGCTGAGGTTCGAGCCCGAAGTCGCCGGGCGGCTGCCGGAGCCGAGCCGACGCTGATGGCGAGGTACGTCCCGCTCCTTTCCGCGCCACCCCGGCTCGCGACCGGGCATGCTCCCCGGAGCCATGGCCCACCTTGAACGACTCGAAGACCCTGCGGGGCTGACCCGCTGGCGGCTGTCCGATGGTGTGGCGCAGGTCGGGCTTGCGCCGGAGCGCGGAGGTCTGGTAACCCGCTACGCAGTCGGCGGCGCCGCTGCACTTCGGCATCCACCCGTACTTCCGCTCGCCGGACAAGGCGAAGGCGCGGGTCGAGGTGGGGCTCTCGCGGGCCTTCGACAATCGGCTCGGCCAGGAGCGCGACGTCGAGCGCCTCGACTTCGGCGGCGAGGAGCTCGACCTGCACTTCACGCCCTCCGAGCGCGGAGGCGTCTTTTTCGAACGCGGAGACGGCCGTCGGGTGCATCTCGCGTGGAGCAAGCAGTTCACGACGCTCGTCTTCTGGACGCTCCCCGGTCAGCCCTTCATCTGCGTGGAGCCGTGGACGGCGCAGGGGGCCAAACCCTCGTGGCTCGAGGTCGCGCCTGGTGGGACCGAGCAGCTCACCGTGGAGCTGGAGTGAGGAGCCCGTGACCCGGTCGACAAGCTTCGTGGTCGCCGGCACGAACGTCGCGAACGGCGCTCACTGGTCAACCGAAGCCGTCTGCTGGGGGCCGACTGGTTCGTGCTTCCGGCGGCGCCCCCCGAGTCGCCCTCAAGGGTGGCCGTGGAACTGGATCTCCGCGGCGTTGCAGCTCCCATTGGGCGGCCCGAGGTACCGCACGTACCGGAACGCGCCGGGGTTCGAGACGTCCTGTGTCGTCAGCGCGCCATTGGGTGGCTGGTCACCGATGGTGAAGAGCGTGACCACTCCGCTGCTGAAGTCAGCCACGTTCGACCCCTGGAACTGCCCACCCACCATCCGTCCAGCGAAGTTGTCTCGCGGGTAGTAGGCCACCTTGGTGATGACGTAGGGCGCCCCGAGGTCGAGCCCCGCCCAGTCGCCGGTCGGGTGGGCGGCGTCGTAGAAGGTGATGGGGGCGTTGTCGAAGAGCTGGTCCTTCCATTGGCCGTAGGTGAAGGCCCCGTCGGAGCCGATCACCGTGCCGGTGAGCCGCTGGTTGGCCGTGACGCTCACCGGGGCGCTGTCGCTGGTCTCCTTGCCATTCACCACGGCGGAGACCACGTAGGTGTACGTCTGGCCCGCCGTCAGGCCCGAGTCGGCGAACAGCGGGGTGACGTTGCCCGCGACGGTGCCGATCTGCGTGAAGGGCCCGTTGAGTGAGGTGGAGCGTTTGACGTTGTAGCTCGATGCGTAGGCGCTGCCCCACCACCAGAGCAACGCCTTGTTCGCCTCCCGCGCGTCTGCTTTGAGGCCGCTCGGGGGGGGAGAGACGGCCACCGGATCCAGCGCATGGGTCAGCGTGGTGAAGCCGATCTGATCGTAGCCTCCGCTCGTGTTGCCATAGGCGCCGCCGCCGTTCTCCGCCCGCCCACCGATCGCCCACGGCATCGTGTAGGGCGCCGCCAACCCCTTCCGGTTCACGTAGTGATTCCAGATGAGGTCAGCCCCCGGGCGATACATGCTGCCCGTGGCGACTCCGGTCGAGGTCGCGTCGCAGCCGGCATAGTTGACCCAGGGGACAGGGTTCCCCGCCATCGCCTTGAACGTGTACTCGCTGATGGCCAGCAAGGCGTTGTCGCCGTAGGCGTAGAGGTCGTCTCCCTGGTTCCATGCGACCTCGCAGAGCTGGCCCAGCAGGATGGGGTCCGCCGACGCGTGCCCCGAGTCCCGGCCCATCTCCTGGCTCTGCCCCAGGTATCCCGGATGCATGAACCACAAGGCGTGGCTGGCGGCGCCGTTGCCGACGCCGTTTTTGTAGTAGTCGACGGCCTCCTGGTAAATGTCCTTTCGGTCGGTGACGATCCCAATCGCGATAATGGCGTTCAGGGCGAACAGGTCCCAGTTCAACCAGTAGTGCGAGTTGCAGGTGTTGTTGTGCGATTGCAAGAAGGCGTGCAGGCCGTTTTGGGTGCGCGGGTCGACGTAGAACTTCTCGAGGAGGAAGGTCTTGAATCGGGCGAAGCCACCCGAGTCGATCCACGGTTGGTAGTCGCGCAGCAGCTCCGCGGCGGCGGCCCACTGGAAACCCTGGGCGCCCATCATCAGCAGGGCGTTGCTGTCGCCGGTGAGGTATTGCACCACGTTCGCGTACCCGTCCATGTTTCGGATGGCAGCGTCGGCGTAGGCGGTGTCACCGGAGATCCAGTACCGCAGCCCAGTCTGGTAGGCCGCGGACGCGTCCTGGGCCATGGTGAGGTAGTCCTGCACGTAGCCACCGCTCGCGCACCCACCGCCTCGGCACGGGGTGGGGTGCGGGTGCGCCACGTACCCGAGCTGCGAGTGCACGTTGCCCTCGAGGGCGGCGTTGCCGGACTTCCACGGCTCCTCGCCCGCCTTCACTTTCGCCTTCATCCGCAGGAGGTCCTCCCGCGTGCTCAGGACGCCGGGGTGCACGAAGTCGACGCTCGTCACCCGGTAGTTGACCGTCGTCCCGGTGACCACCAGCGTCCCGTGCCAGCCGAGGGGCTCCGCTCCGAGCACCAGCGTGCCGCCGGTGTAGCCGCTGAAGAGCGGGAAGCTGGTGTCGGCCCGGTGGGGGCAGCGGGTGATGTCGATGGTCGTCGTGCCGTTCAACGTCGTCGCCTTGGCGTCGAGGATGACCTTGCTCGTCCCCACCACGGAGAACTCCAAGGTGGCGCCGCTGGCTCCTCCGACCGTCAGGCTGTCGGTGACCACGGAGGTGGCGTCGGCGTAGGCCGTGACCCCCAGCTTCGCGCCGTCGGCCACCGTGAGGTGGGTGCCGAGCTTCTGGGGGCCCGGGTTGGCGAGGGTCACCGCCCCGCTGCTCACCGTGAAGCTGCCGGTGAAGTCGTTCGGACCCGAGAGCGTCAGCCGGCCCGTCCCGGCCTTCACCAGCGCCCCGCTGCCCGAAAACACGGCCGAGTAGGTCGTGTCACCTGGGTTGGCGAGGACCAGCCGCCCACTCACCGTCGCGTTGCCCGGGTAGGGGCTGGGCCCCGCGAGGGTCACTGTCCCGTCGCCGGCCACCGTCAGGCCGTCGCCACCGGAGACCTTGCCGGTGATGGTCACGTCGCCGGAAGAGGCCCTGATGGCCTGCGGACCCTCGAACCTCACCGGCACCGCCAGGGTCTGCGGGTTGGTCGACTCGTTGGTGATGCCCTCGGCTAGGCGCAGCCCGCCGTCCCCGACGAAGGTGAAGCTCGCCGCCGTGGGGTCGAAGCGCAACGAGGTGAGGGAGAAGAGCTGATCCACGATTGGCGTCGTCCTCGCCTGGCCCGCGAAGCGCACGCGCTCTCCGAGGGTCGGGGAGGCCCCGCCGTCCCAGTTTCCCCCCGTGCTCCAGTCGTCGTCGGCGCCGCCGCCGGTCCAGACGCGCTCGGCGAGGGACACGGAGATGGCCGCCACGCTCGCCCAGGTTCCACCCAACCGGACCTGCCCGAGGCTCGGGTAGTTCTCTTTCCAGGCGGCGATCTCGACTTCGAGCTCATCGAAGCGATCGTCTGCCACGTCGGCGAGGGTCTGCGACCAGAGCGGCGTCGCGCCGACTTCGTTCCACGGCAGGGGGCTGGTCAGCTTGTTCAGGTTGAATGCGTAGAGGGTGGTCGCGACGGTGGTGCCGGTCTTCTGCACCTTGGCGATCCACAGAATGACCTCCCATGGACCCATGTCCGGTGACGGTCTCTGGCCACGACAGTCGGGGTCGGCTTCCGCCGAGGCGGAGGCGGCGGAGTGGACCCCGGAGCCGGTGGCCCAGCCCTGTCCGAACATCAGCTCCCGGCCGCTCGAGCTGCTCCTCAGGCCGGCCTGGCCGACGAAGTCATTGCTCCCCGAGCTCGTCAGGAAGCTCAAGTAGAAGGGGCCGGCGGTGAGGTCCACCGGCGTCGACATGCGGCGGGTCGCCTGCAGCAGCAGGGTGGAGTTGTTCTCCACGAAGTTGAAGGAGCCACTCGGCTGGAGCGGCAGGGTGTGGTTGGGGTTGGCCTGAGCGCTATCCCAGCCGGTGGTCGTTGCACGGGCTTGAACCGAGGCGATCCCCTTGGCCACCACCCACGTCTCCTCCAGGCCGACGGAGCTCGAGTCGGAGAACCCGTTCAGCGCTGCCTGGGTCGTCGCCGCGAAGCCTTCGTACACCATCAACCCCACCCGCGCAGCCGGCGTCTCCTCGGCTCCACCGTCCATCCCTCCGTCGAAGCCACCCGCCTCCCCGCCGCCCGTTCCTTCTCCATCCTGGCTTACGCCCGTTCCCCCGCCGGTCTGGCTCGCGCCCGCTCCTCCGCCGGTCTGGCTCGCGCCCGAGTCGCTGGTGGTGACCGTCGGGCTGCCGGTGCCGGTGCAGCCGGGCGCCGCGAAGAAGAGCAGCGTGAAGGAGAGGATAGTCCCTAGTGCTACCCGACGCGTTACGATGCCCTGCGCCTCTTGCGCCGTCCCTGGAATCCGCCTTTTTGACATCATAGATGGCCTGAGCATCGAAGCGCGTGCATCGGGTCACATCTCGTGGTGGCAACGCAGGTGCTGGCTCGCGCGAAGCTCAAACGCCAGGAGGACCGGGTCGAGCTGACCCCCGCCGGGGAGGGCGCGTTCGACGCCGCAGCGCGCGAGAGCCCTGCTGGGGCGTGAGCGGGTGGGTGAGCTCCAGGTGACCCGGGGCGTCGACTTCCGTGAGACGGCTGCGATGTGGAAGATCGCCCAGCGGGCCGGGCTCCGGCGACTGACGGTGGTTCACGCCAGCGGCGATCGGGAGGTCGAGGTCGGCCCGCATTCGCGGTGGTGCCTGCCGCCGGTGGCTGGAGCTCGAGGCCGACGGACCGCGCCTTCGGTGCGAGGCTGGTCGCTCGGGGGCCAAGCTCGTCTCGATGGATCGAGGCGACGACCCACGTGGCGAAGGAGCACTCGATCCGCCGGACGTTCTGAGCTCCCTGGCACGTTCGTGAGCGCGGCGAGGTCAGCGGCCGACGATGCGCGCGAGGGTCGCAACCGCCTGGACCAGGAGCTCACGCCGGAGCGCGGCACGGGTGGTGTCGTGTCGGTGCGGACCTCGCCAGACGGCGGCTTCGCCCTCGACGTGGAGGTGCCGACGTGACCGTGCGTGTGCTCTTGGTGGATGACCAGGCCCTGTTCCGCGCCGGGCGGGCGGGACCGAGCGCCAGCACGCTCATCGCGCACGGGCGCGGTGGGCATAGGCCCGGGGCGAGCACCCGACGACCGTGGAGAAGTCCCTGGTGAAGTGCGCCTGGTCCGCGTAGCCGAGCTCGGCAGCGAGGCTCGCGAGCGACGGAGGGGCTGACGCTTCGAGCCGCGCGGCGGCCTCGTGGAGCCGGTACCGTTGGAGCACCCACTTGGGCGTGACGCCCACCTTCGCCGCGAAGAGCCGCTGGAGCACGCGGACCGCGAGCCCAGCAGTCCGAGCGACGTCGCCGACGGTGGTGAGCGAGCGGTCCGCTTCGACGCGCTCCACGACGTCGCGGGCGAGCTCGAGCTCCGCCGACGTCACCGGTCGCGAGCGACACAGGAGCTCCGTGGCCACCTCGACGCGCCGCTTAAAGCGGTCCGCCTCGAAGATGGCCTGGGCCAGCGGCGCCACCACCGGGCTGAAGACGGCCTCGAGCCTCAGCACCCGGCCGCGCAGCCGCGCCGCGTGGGCCGGGTAGAACGCGCCGGCCATCGCGGGACGCAGCTTGACCCCGAAGACGAAGCCCGTGCCCTCGAGGCGGCGCTCGAAGCGGCTGGTGTGGGGAAAGGCCACCTGCGCAGCGCGTCCGCCATGGCCCATCTCGAACACCACGTGCGTCGTCGGGTGCGGGAGCGTTCGCGCGCTGAACGGCGAGCCGAGCGCATACTCGACGGTCCAGAAGTGGGCCACGAACGCCTCGAGCACGTCGGGAGGTGAAACCCGCCGGTGCTCAAGGACACCGTCGGGAGCGTCCCGGTGCACGACCCCCCGGGCTGGGCCGGGCGACCTCTTCGGCGTGGCGGTCACGCCCAGGAGCCTCTCCGCGCGGTCGCGTTTCTTCAAGAGCTTCGGACCGCCAAGCCGTACCCTTGTCGGATGCTCGCTCAAGGGACATTCGACATCACGATGCAGCCGGAGCCTCCCTACGACACGGTGGACGGCGTGTCGCTCGCGCGAATCCACGTCGACAAGCGCTTCACGGGCGAGCTCGAGGCGACGAGCGTCGTCGAGATGCTGGCGGCGCAGACCCCGGTCGCCGGCTCGGCCGGTTACGTAGCGCTCGAGCGCGTGTCGGGTACGCTCGCCGGCCGTCGGGGACGCTTCGTGCTCCTCCACCATGCGGTGATGACGCGGGGAACCCCGTCGCTCTCGGTGACGGTGGTGCCCGACTCGGCCAGTGGAGAGCTGGCCGGGCTGGCCGGCACGCTGGAGATCCTCGTCGCCTCCGATGGCCGCCACCACTACCGCTTCGACTACCAGCTCGACGGCTGACGCCCCCCGACTCCTGAACGCCGGGCACTCGCCCTTCAGGTCCGAGGCGTCTGCACCGGCGCGGGCAACCGAGTAGGAGACGGTCCGCCGTGGTAGAACGGTCGCACGATGAGGCCCCTTCCGCTGGCAGTCGTGCTCGCGCAGTCGCCACGAGAGGTGTTCTCGGCCTCCGCCGACCCGCCGCAGGGAGGGCGCCAGTCGTTCGAGGTGAAGAACCTGGTCGGGGCAGCGCTACGTGCCGACGACGTCCGGTCCGGCACCTGCGAAGCACCCCGTCGGCGCGGGCGGATGCGCGTGGCCACCGCCGCCGGCCATACGTCGCATGAGGAGTTTTTCGGGCTCGAGTACCGCATCTTCCTCGGCCGGTTGGACTTCTCGATCGGCACCGAGACGCGCAGTGAGACTTGCCGCGCTGACGAGGGCATTCACACCCTGGTGGCCGAGAATCGATCCAGCGACTCCAGCGGGGTGAGCTGCAGGCTGACCTCAATCGTCATTCGCCCGGAGTGAAGGTGGACCATGCCGAGCGCCTCGACCGAGCCGATTCTCCGAGCCCTGACGGAGATTATGACCAGGGGTGAGAGCCCGGCTTCGGTCCTGCGGTACCTGGCGGACGACTGTACCTGGTCACTTGAGCCTGGAGGTACGACCTACCGGGGGATCGACGAGATCTCGGCGTTCATCTCGGTGGCCGTGAGCATGGCCGCCTCGAGAGATCCGAAGAAGGCGGGCGTCACCATCACCAAGAGCTTCGCCGACGACGACGGGTTCTGCCTCGAGTATTTCCACGACTTCTCGTTCTCGATCCCCCTGGTGGGGTGGCTGGGCCAATCGAAGCCGCTGGTCATGAAGCACTGCAACACCTACGAGGTTCGCGACGGGAAGATCGCGAGCGTCCACGAATACGCGGGCTCGTCGAGCTGGTGGCTCAACCTGCTGGCGCAGCTCGCGCTTGGCCGCGTCTACGCGCGGACCATGAAGCGCCTCGGATCGAGCCGGCCGCCCACCTCGCCAATGGGGCGGTGACGGAGGTCCCGGCTTGTGGCCGGGGTCAGCGGGCCTTCGCCGGCCGCTGCACCAGGCTGAACCAGTTGCCGGAGTCGTCCTGCACCACCACCTCCGTGCCGTAGGGGCGCTCCTGGGGCTCACCCCGGGTCTTGACCCCCTTGGCCAGGAGCTCGCGGTAGGTGGCCTGCACGTCGGCGGTCTCGAAGACCCCGATGCCGAAGGCGCCGTCCTCGATGAGGGCGCGGAGGGCGGCGCTGCGCTCGGGGGTCATCATCGGGTTGGGGCTGGTGGGGAGGAGGACCAGCTCCAGGTCGGGCTGGCTCTTGGGGCCCACGGTCACCCAGCGCATCCCGGGGCCGAAGGTCTCGTCCCGGCGGACGTCGAAGCCGAGCCGGTCGCGGTAGAAGGCCAGGGCCCGCTCCTGGTCGAGGACGAACACCGAGACATGGGAGAGGCGCTGGATCATGGGAGGCTCCGGAAAGGGTGACGGCGAGGTGGAGGCGTCTTCATAGCGGCCCGCCGCGAGGCGTCGCTTCTCGGAAAGTGCGCCGGAGCGTCCCGGCCATCGAGCGCTTGCCCCCGCCCGCCTTGCCCCGCCCCGCGCCCCCGGGCCAGACTCCCGTCCGTGGCCCCCCGCCTGCTCCTGCCCCACGACGTGCACCGCCGCCTCTGCCTGGCCAGGGACCTGGTCCGGGCGCACGCCCTGGAGCCGCTCTCGTTGGGCGAGGCCGCCCGAGAGGCGCGGCTCTCCCGCACCCACTTCCTGCGCCAGTTCCGGCGGGCCTTCGGGGAGACGCCCCACCAGTACCGCACCCGGCTCCGCCTGGAGCGTGCCCAGGCGCTGCTGGCCCGCAGCGACCTGTCGGTGACCCAGGTCTGCCTGGAGGTGGGCTACGAGAGCCTGGGCTCCTTCTCCACGCTGTTCGCCGCCCGGGTGGGCCAGTCGCCGCTCGCCTGGCGGCGCTCGATGCGCCCGCTGGTGCAGGTGCCGCGGGCCTGGGCCCGGCTCACCATCCCCTGCTGCTTCCAGGGGCTGTGGTTCCCCTGAGCGTCAGCGCACGGCCCTCGGTGGAGTTCTTCAACCCCGTGCTCGGCACCAAGCTCAGCCAGGCAGAGAAGAGCGATATGACGGCGTTCCTCCGGACCCTGTAGCTCAAGAGCCGGACTGGGGAGCTATCGCACCGCGCGGTGGAGGAGCGGCTCGCCCCGCACGAGGTTCACTTGGTACGAGAGCAGAGCCCCCAGAGCATGACGCCAAACGGCGTGCCGACCATGAGCAGGCTGCCAACGGAAGAAATCGCGGCGAATGGGCGAAATGAGCCGCGAGGCAAGAACGGGTGGGTCGCGAAGAGGGGCTCCATGGCGGGGAGCGCGCGGTACCAGATGTCGACGATGGAGAGCGTCACCGCGACGAGGGCCAGGACACACCCGAGACGAGCGAGGGGAATGCTCGCCTTGGCCAACGCCCGAAGCCGCCACCCGCAGATCGCCAGGGCAATCCCCCCGAGGAACCAGAGCGGCAGATGGCTCCTCCAGACGGTCCAGAGAGCGCGCTGTGCCTCGTGGAACTCGGCGTTCACCGGGAGCCTCCGCGAGAGCAACTCTTGGAGCCACGTCATCACCAGCCCGAAGATGGAGAACGCCATCGCCGCGGCTCCCAGGAGCGCGAGCACGACTCCGAGCCCTCGTTGGGAATAGCGGGTCGGTGACGGCTGTGACGCCTGTGGCGCCGAATTGGAGTTCAGCAACGTCCTCGCTCTCTAGACTTTGGATGGCTGCGCTTCACCGATCGCGGCTCGTCTGAGAGTAAGGCTGAACCAGCGCTCGGTGAAGCGATACTGGACTCTCAGCCCTTGCGCCTCAACAGGCAGAGGACCGGGCCGATGCTGTGCGTGGTCGTCGTGAGGAGGGAGGGGCTCGCGGTGGCGAAGCAGATCGTCGAGGCGCACGGGGCGACCATCACGCTCGGCGGGGCGTGGCGGCGCTGTTGAGTGCCTCGAGCCGGTGACTCGAGTCGGGGTGCGCGAAGGCGTCGGCTCGCAAAGGCCGGTCATCCTTCCTTGGTCTTCCCGCGACTCCTTCACCGAGAGCATCGGCAGGAGGGGCGATTCAGGGCGGACCGTAAGCTGCTGGTGGAGTCGATCGACCAGCAGGTCGAGACGCTCGAGGAGGATCTGCCCGAAGAGTGGCTCCGACGTCGGTGGGCCGACCAGGCACTCGAAGATGCCCTGGCGTTTGCCGACTCGAACCGTCACCGGTCCAGCGAGGTCCCAGTCGACCTTGCGCTCGTCGGCAAAGGACACCACCGTCTTGCCCCGCCGCTTGAGACCCAGGTGATCGACCACATCCTCGGGCAGCACGAGCATGACGGCTCCGGTGTCGACCAGCGAGCGTGTCGAGTACCGGCGAATCGAGCCGGGAGGGACCAGCCCCGCCTCGGCGTTGTCGGCGTCGTTCGTGTTCTCGAGATCGATGGTGACGTGGACAGCGCCCATGGGGCCAGTCTCGCATGAACTGAGCTCGACGGGGCAGGCCCCGGGTGTGATCCAAACCAGTCGGTGAAGTGAGGGCGCCCGAGGGAGTCGCTCGAGGCGGCGCGCCGAGCGACGTGGGAGCTGACGCGCCGGCATCTGCCCCACGACGTGCACCGCCGCCTCTGCCGGGCCCGTGACCTGGTCCGGCTCACCATCCCCTATTGCTTCCAGGGGCTCTGCTTCCCCTGAGGGTCAGCGCACGGCACCTGGCCGTGGTATCGAGCCGCAGCACCGCCGAGGAGGTCCACCAGCGCGTCGGCCTCCTCCAGCCTCGTGAGTGTGGGTCGATCTCCAACTGACGCCGACAGCGCGCCCCCGCGTGGGGTCGACCTCGTGGTACAGGGGACACTCGTACCCGGAGCCGCCCATGCCCGACGACGTCGCGCCGTCCACCCTCGAGGAGACCCACGCTCAGCTCGTCGCGGACGCCCACCGGCGCACCGGCCGCGTCCCGCCGGAGCTCGTGGCGACGCACCTCCTGTCCGTCACCACCGGCGGTGACTGGCCCTTGCGAAGGGAGGCGCTCGAGGCCCTCCTCCGCCGGGTGAAGGCCGCCCGCGAGTCTTCCGAGGCTTGGACACTCGCCGCTCGGCCTCGGGGGCGCTCGCCGCTGGGGGCCTACCGGGTCTCGGTCGCCCGCGGCAAGTCGTACCGGGTGTGGGTTCGCTCGGTCGCCTCGCTCGAAGGCAGCTGCGAGTGCCCCGACTTCGTGCGCGGCGGCCTGCGCCTGTGCAAGCACCTGTGGTGGCTCCTCGAGCGCGGCTTCGATGCGGAGGGCCGCCCCTTCCCGGGTGCTCACGCGCCTCCCGCCCTCCTGTGGGACGCGGTCCGCCCGCTCACCGGCGCCGGCGACTGGCTCGAGCGCGTCTCCTTCGGTCCCCCGTCACCTCCACCCCCGCTGCGGCGCTTCTTCGACGGCTCTGGAGCCCTCCGTGGCGCTGTGTTGTCGACCCCCTCCAAGCGCCTCGAGCTGGTGCGGGCGCTTCGTGCCTGGGCCGAGGGCGCTCAGGCGGGCGAGCTCCGCGTCGAGCCGGCGCTGGCGGGCCTCCTCACCCGGGAAGAGGCTCAGCTGGCCGAGCGGCTCGATCAGGCCTTGCCCCCGAAGGCCATCGCTCTTGCGCTGCGCACGCTGCGCCGCCCCCTCTTTCCGTACCAGCTGCACGGGGTGCGGCGCTTCCTCGAGGCCGGGCGCCTGCTGCTCGCCGACGACATGGGCCTGGGGAAGACGGCCCAGGCCATCGCTTCGTGCCACGCCCTGTACGTCACCGGGAGAGTGAAGAAGGGGCTGCTGGTGGTGCCCGCCGCGCTCAAGACCCAGTGGGCCCGGGAATGGGGCGCCTTCACCGACGTGCCCGTGGCCGTCGTCGATGGGACGCCGGTCGCGCGCCGAGCGCAGTATCGGGGGCTTCATCGCGGCTTCCTCGTCGTCAACTACGAGCAGGTGCTCAAGGACTTGCCGGAGCTGACGCGCTTGGCCCCTGAGGTGGTGGTGCTGGACGAGGCCCAGCGCATCAAGAACTGGGAGGCGAAGACGTCGATGTACGTCAAGGCGCTGCGGCCTCGCTGGCGGTTGGTGTTGACGGGAACGCCCCTGGAGAACCGCCTGAGCGAGCTCGCGAGTATCCTCGAGTGGGTCGATGACATGGCGCTCGAGCCGAAGTGGCGGCTGGCCGAGTGGCACACCCTGCGGGGTGACGGTCCGAGGGAGGCGGCCGGGGCGAAGAACCTCGAGACGCTGCGCGCCCGCATCGCCGGCTCGACGCTCCGGCGCACTCGCAAGGAGGTGCTGACGCAGCTCCCCGCGAGGACGGATGTGCGGGTGCCCGTCTCGCTGACGGCCGAGCAGCTGGCCGCCCACGCGGAGTTCGACCTCCCCATCGCCCGGCTGATGGCCCAGGCCAGGCGCCGGCCGCTCACCCAGGGGGAGTTCCTCCGGTTGATGTCGCTCTTCACCCGCCAGCGCATCATCTGCAACGGCCTGGCCCAGCGGGACTTCGAGGAGACCTGGCCGATGCTGGAGCGTGGCGCGAGGCCGTCGGAGGCGACGCTGAAGGGGCTGTTCAGCCCGAAGCTGTCGGAGCTACGCGAGCTGGTGTCGAGCCTCGTCCTCACCCAGGGCCGCAAGGTGGTGGTGTTCAGCGCGTGGAAGCGGATGCTGCGGCTGGCCGCGTGGGCCGTGTCGGACCTCCTCGCCGTGGAGCACTTCAGGGCCGTTTTCTTCACCGGCGACGAGAGCCCCAAGCGGCGCACCCAGAACATCGTCGACTTCCACGACGATGAGCGAACCCGGCTCTTCTTCGCCACCGACGCCGGGGGCGTGGGGCTCAACCTCCAGCGGGCCGCCAGCGCCGTCATTCACCTGGACCTCCCGTGGAACCCGGCGGTGCTGGAGCAGCGGTCGGGGCGTGTCTTCCGGTACGGCCAGACGAGGGCGGTCCAGACGTACGCCCTGGTCGCGGAGGAGGGCATCGAGGCGCGCATCGCGGCCATCGTCGGGGGCAAGAAGGCGATGTTCGACGGGCTCTTCGACGGCACCACCGACGAGGTCCGCTTTCAAGAGGGGAGCTCGCTCACCTCGCAGCTGGAGCGGCTCGTCGAGCCGATCGCCGTGCCCCTGGCAGCGGAGCCCGAGGACGAGCGCGAGGTGGAGGTGGATGCCATGGAGTCCACCGAGGCCGCCGGTGCGGCTGATGCGCCCGGTTTGCCTGGTGCGTTTGGTGCGACGCCACCGCCGACGTCGGTCGAGCCGGCGACGGAGCGCCCCGCGCCGCCCAGCCTCCCGACGAGCTTCCTCGAGGGCATTCGGGTCGAGCGGCTGGAGGATGGTCGGATGGTGCTCGAAGCGAAGCCGGAGGCGGCCGCTGCCTTCGCGGCCATGCTGGAGGGCGTGGCGGCGCTCTTGAGGGCCTCGAGCCGGTGACCCAGGTCTGCCTGAGGGTGGGCTACGAGAGCCTGGGTTCCTTCTCCACGCCGTTCGCCGCCCGGATGGGCCAGTTTCCCCTCGCCCGGCGGCGCTCGATGCGCTCGCTGGTGCAGGTACCGCGGGCCTGGGCGCGGCTCACCATCCCCTGCTGCTTCCAGGGGCTGTGGTTCCCCTGAGGGTTAGCGTTAGCGCACGCCCCTGTCCGTGGTGTCGAGCCGCAGCCGCCGAGGAGGTCCTCCAGCGCCTCGGCCTCCTCCAGCCCCGCAAGCCGCTCCCTGTCTGCCACGGACCGACCCACCTCAGCTCTCCCTGTCGTTGTGACGCGCGATGCGGTGGGGCTCGCGGCTTGTGAGCCGAGGCCCGCTCCCTCGACCGTCAGGGCGGAGCGCGGCCGGGACGAGGCCCGACGTGGGTCAGGGCCGGACGCACTGGACGTTCACGCAGATCAACTGGGACGAACTGTCCGCACAGCACTTCTTGAACTTCTTGCCACTGCCGCAGGGGCACGGGGCATTCCGCCCGACCTTCGGGGCGCTGCGCGTGACCGTCCGCGCCAGCGCCAGCTCGGGCGACGTCGCCGAGGGCCTGGCTGAGGTCGAACCTGTACGGAGGAACGGAAGAAGGCGGGTACCGATGTCGGCCAGCGCGTGGGCCCTCGGACGCCCAAGGGCGACCGGCTGCTGTTGGTGCTGACAGCGGAGGCACCCAGCTCAACGACGATCCCAAGAGGAACATCGCTTGCCTTCAGACAGCAGGGCAGGCCGATCGGTGCCGCATCCCTGGCGACTGATTGCAGGCCCGCCAACGCGGGGCCGTGGTGGGTCGGTCGTTCAGGTCATCTCGGGGGGCATGCTCGCGGTCAGGCGCACCCAAGGTCCTGACCGGACGAGCGGTGATCGTCGCTCGAGTCCACAGTCGATTTCTGACGTCGCAACCATAGACATTTCATGGAAACCCAGCCCGAGGCGGTCAGACGGCCTGGGCGATGTCTCTTTTCGCCCTACAAACACCGCAGCGATGATTTAGAGTTCGATTCTTGTTTGGCGAATTAGTTGTTGTGATGTGTCTTGGCTGTGGCGTGAGGGTGGCTGACGTATGGATATGTCTATATCAACATTTTGATGTGTGTTGGATCGATCCTATGTCCACTGATGATGTTGTGTTGGTCGCTGTGTCTGGAGTGTGTGTGCCGCCGCGGGCTCGTGGGGTCGGGGCGTGAGGCCGCTCGATCGAAGGAGCTTCCTCCGGATCTCCGGCGCCACCGTCATTGGGGGGCTTGCCGGGTCGGTCGGGCTCTTCCCGGCCGCCGACGCGCACGGCGCCGGCCAAGCTCGGTCCGTCACCCCGGACCGCGTGGTGCCCACGTTCTGCGAGCTGTGCTTCTGGAAATGCGGCGTGCTGGCGTACGTGAAGGACGAGCAGGTCTACAAGCTCGAGGGGAACCCTCGGCACCCGTTGTCCAACGGTAAGCTGTGCCCCCGAGGGGCCGGCGGCGGCATCGGGGCGCTGTACGATCCCGATCGCCTGAGGCGACCGCTCATCAGGACCCGTGTCGGCGAGGAAGAGAAGTGGCGCGAGGCCTCATGGGACGAGGCGCTCAGCTTCACCGCTCGGCGGCTCCTCGATGTCCAGGCGAAGCACGGTGGACCGAGCATCGCCCTCTACTCCCACGGGCACGGCGGGACGTTCTTCAAGTCCCTGGTCAAGGCCTTGGGGAGCGCCACCATCCTCGCGCCGTCCAACGATCAATGCCGCGGGCCCCGGGAGACGGGCTTCGAGCTCACCTACGGGGAGGTGCTGGGCTCGGTGGAGACCATCGACGTTCCCCACTCGAGGTGCATCGCCTTCATCGGCTCTCACCTCGGCGAGAACATGCACAACACCGCGGTGCAGGATATGTCGGCGGCCAACGCCCAGGGGGCGACCTTCATCACCGTCGACCCGCGCTTCTCGATCCTCGCCAGCAAGTCGAAGTACTGGCTGCCCATCAAGCCGGGCACCGACACCGCGCTCCTGCTCGCCTGGGCCAACGTCCTCATCGCCGAGGAAATCTACGACCGAGCCTTCGTCGCCGCCAACGCGGTCGGCTTCGAGCAGCTCAAGGCCCACGTCGCTGACAAGACGCCGGAGTGGGCCTACCTGGAGACCGGCCTCGAGCCCCGACTTATCCGCGAGACCGCCCGCGAGCTCGCCAAGAACGCCCCCGCCTCGCTGGTGCACCCCGGCCGGCACGTCGTCTGGTACGGCAACGACACCCAGCGCTCCCGGGCAGTCGCCATCGTCAACGCGCTGCTGGGAAACTGGCACAAGAAGGGCGGGTTCTACCTGCCCTCGTCCCTGCCGGTGGCGGCGTACCCCGGCCCGGCCTTGCCCCACGCCGAGGCGGCCACGCCACGGCTCACCTTCCCGTTCGCCTCGCTTCCCTGCGCCTTCGACGGCTGCGAGGCCTCGGCGCCGCAGGGCGACGACCCGGCGCGCATCCACGCGTGGATCGTCTACGGCTGCAACGTCCCGATGACGCTCCCCAACCCGGCCCGAGTCATCGAGGTGATGAAGCAGCTCGAGTTCGTGGTGGCCATCGACACCATGCCCGCCGAGGTGACCGGCTACGCCGACGTGGTGCTGCCCGAGAACACCTACCTCGAGCGCTACGACGACCTGGAGAACGGGCCCTACCGCGTGCCCTATGTCGCCCTGCGCCAGCCGGTGGTGGCGTCGCTCCACGACAGCAGGCCCGGCTGGTGGATCGCCAAGCGCCTGAGCGAGAAGCTGGGCGTCGGGCACCTCTTCCCCTGGGTCGACGCCGAGGACTACCTCGCGACTCGGCTGGCGAAGTCGGGCCTCTCCTTCGAGGAGCTCAAGCGCACCGGCGTCATCGTCGGCCGCCCGGCGCCCATCTACGAGGCGGGCCCGGCGATGAGCTTCCGAACGCCGAGCGGGAAGGTGGAGCTCTTCAGTCAGGCGATGGCCAACGCCGGGCTCGCGCCCCTCCCCGAGTACGAGCCGCCGGAGGAACCGCCTCCCGGGTACTTCCGGCTTCTGACCGGGCGCTCGCCCGTCCATACGTTCACGCGCACGACCAACAACGCGCGGCTCCTCGAGCTCGTTGGCGAGAACGAGCTGTGGATCAACGCCGTGATGGCCCGCCAGCTCGGCCTCGAGACCGGCATGCGGGTGATGCTCGAGAACCAGGACTCGGTGAAGTCCGGCCCGCTCCTGGTGCGCGCCACCGAGCGCATCCGCCAGGACTGCGTCTACATGGTGCACGGCTTCGGGCGCGAAGACCGCCGGCTCCGCGCTGGCCATGGCAAAGGTGCCGCCGACTCCCGGCTCATCACTCGCGTGAAGCGCGACCCGGTGATGGGCGGGACCGGGATGAACGTCAACTTCGTCACTGTCTCCCGCGCGAGGGAGGCCTGACATGCGCTACGGAATGACGGTCGACGAGCGGCTCTGCGTCACCTGCAACGCCTGCGTCCTGGCGTGCAAGAGCGAGAACCAGGTGCCCCCGGGCACGGCGCGGTGCTGGACGGTGCAGGAGGAGCGCGGGACCTTCCCCCTGCTCTCGGTGAGGACGCGCAGCGAGCGCTGTAACCACTGCGACGACGCCCCGTGCGTGAGCGCCTGCCCCACTGGCGCCACCCACCTCGAGGCCGGCGGTATCGTGGTGGTGGACCAGGAGCGTTGTGTCGGCTGCAAGGCGTGCATCATCGCCTGCCCTTACGAGGTTCGGTACCTGCATCCCGATGGGTACGTCGACAAGTGCAGCTTCTGTGTGCACCGGGTGACCCAGGGGCTCGAGCCAGCCTGCGTGACGGTGTGTCCCACCAAGGCGCTGACCTTTGGCGACCTCGACGATCCCACCTCGGCGGTGCACCAGCAGCTCCAGAGTCGGATGAGCGAGGTCGCCAAGCCCGAAGAGGACACCCGCCCCAAGCTCTTCTTCCTCCGATGACCAACGGACCCTTCGCTCGTGAACGGAACCAACCCATGACCCAACGTTCAGCCCTGGTCGACCTCTCCGCGCTCCGGAATCTCCCTTCGCTCCTGGCCATCGAGCGCGACGAGGCGCCGCAGCGCACCCGAGGCCGGCAGCTCCTGTGGGGGCTGCTGTCGCTGGCGCTGGGTGGGGCGCTGTCGATGGGCACCGCGCTCTTGCGGGGACACCACGTGATGGGCACCACCTCGGAGGTCCCATGGGGGGTGCTGATCGCCACCTACATCTTCTTCGTGGCCTCGACCTCCGGGCTGTGCCTGGTCGGCTCGCTTGGCCACGTATTCGGCTTCGAGCGCTTCGCGCCGGTCGCCAAGAAGGCCACCTTCCTCGGGCTGGTGCTGCTGCTGATCGGCTTCGCGGTCATCGCCTCGGAACTCGAGCGGCCGTTCTTGCTCCTGAAGTGGGCCGTGCTCTCTCCCAACCCGCGCTCGCCCATCTGGTGGATGGGGACGCTCTACGGAGTGTACGCGGCGGTGCTGGTGGCCGAGCTCTATTTCCAGCTGCGCGGCGATCACTCCCGCGCCCGCACCGCGGGCATCGTCAGCCTCGTCGCCGCCGTCGCCGCGCAGTCAAACCTGGGCGCGGTGCTGGGCCTCGCCCACGCGCGGCCCGCCTGGTACGGGCCTTTCCTGCCGGTGTACTTCATCGCCCTGGCGCTCATGTGCGGGGCGGCGCTGCTGGTGCTGACGGTGTGGGCCGAGGACTTCTTCACCCACGAGGGCCGCCTCCGGCCCCGACACCGGCTGCTGATGGACTCGCTCCGGGCGCTCCTGGCGCTCTTCGTCGGTGTGGTGATGCTCTTCAGCTTTTGGAGGGTGCTGACGGGCGTCTACGGCGCCCACCCGCGCCAGCAGGAGGTGACGCTGGCGTTCCTGCTCGGCCCGCTGTTCGTCAGTTTCTGGCTCGGCGAAGTGTTCCTCGGACTGGTCGTCCCCTTCACGCTGCTCCTGGGCGTGGCGAGGCACAAGACCAAGGCCCTGGCGCTGGCCGCGGCCTTCACGCTCCTCGGCGTCTTCGTCATGCGGTACAACCTCATCATCTCAGGGCAGATGCTCTCGCTGAAGCCCCTCGCCGGGCGACTCGAGGCGCTGGCCTCGTACGCGCCGGCGTTCAAGGGCGCCCCCGCCGGTTTCCTCAGCTACACCCCGTCACTCGTCGAGCTCGGCGTCGTCGTCGGGGCCATGGCGATGGCGGTGCTGGCCTACGTCGCCGGCTCGCGCGTTCTTCGACTCGACCAGGAGGCCCACCATGACTAGTCGCACCCAGGCGGCAGAAGACGCGAACTCCACCGGCGCCGAGGACGCCCTTCTCGCCGGGGAGGCGCAAGCCTCGAGCTCTTCCACGGTCGCGCTGGGCCACGCGCACGGACCCACCGCGGAACACTCGCCCCACCTCGAGGCCATGCCCGAGCGCCTCCCCCAGCCGCACTGGAACTCCTACGTTGCCGGCGCGGTCCTCGGGCTGGTGCTCCTCGGCTCGTTCGTGGTGACTGGCCGTGGCATTGGCGCCTCGGGGGCGGTGACTCGTTTGGGGGCGCTGGCGGTGCAGAAGATGGAGGCCGCCGCGAGGGGCGGCACGGCCCATGAGAAGGAGACCTTCGCTCGGGCCAACGCCTACACTGCGCAGTACATCAACGACAGCGCGGATCCCTTCGACGACTTCCTCGTCTACCTCTTCGTCGGGCTCATCGCCGGGGGCTTCACCAGCGGGATGCTGGCGGCGCGCACTCGGTGGACCACCGAGCTGGGTCCCCACACCACGGTGCGCCGCCGGCTGGCCCTGGCGGTGCTCGGGGGCTTCATCTCGGCCATCGGGACGCGGCTGGCGCGGGGCTGCACTTCGGGGCAGGCGCTCACCGGCGGTGCGACGCTGGCGGTGGGGAGCTGGGCCTTCATGATCGCAGTTTTCGTGGGCGGCTACGCCGTTGCTCGCCTTCACCGGAAGGAGTGGCTCTAGATGGAACCGATCGCGCCCATCGCCAAGGTCGCAGCCTGGGGAAGCGCCTCGACCGTCATCGCGGCGGTGCTGACCGGCTTCCTCTTCGGCTTCGTCATGGAGCGGGCCGGCTTCGGCAGCGCCAAGACGCTGGCCGGCCAGTGGTATGGCTACAACTTCGCCGTGGTCCGGGTGATGCTCACCGCCCTGTCGGTAGCCATGCTCGGGCTCTTCGGGCTGCAGGCGGTCGGGGTGCTCGACCTCTCTAAGGTGCAGCTCAACGAGACGTACTTGGGCCCACAGATCATCGGCGGGCTCATCTTCGGCGCGGGCTTCGGCACCGGGCAGTACTGCCCCGGCACCGCGGTGGTGGCGTGCTCCACTGGGCGCGTCGACGCCCTGGCATACCTCGTGGGCTTCTTCGTCGGGGTGCTCGGGTTCTTCGTGGCCTACCCGGCGCTCGCCCCCTTCTACGAGTCGGGAGCCATGGGGCGGGCGACCCTGCCCCAGGTCTTGGGGCTGCCCGTGGGTGTCATCGTGCTGGGCGTGGTGTCGATGGCGCTCGCCGTGTTCGTCGTCACCCATTTCGTCGACCGCCGCCAGGCCGACCGGCGCCTCGCCCGTGAGGTCAAGGAGTAGCCATGTTCACCACCGGACGAGCCCTCTCCGGCGCGGCGCTGTTCGCCGCCGCCATTACCGTGGCCGCGCTGTCCGCCCGGAGCCATCCTTCCCATCCGCGGCTCTACGACGTGGCCGGGGTGCACCGGTCGGTGACTCCCGATGAGGTGGCCACGTGGATCATCGAAGGCCGCCGCGACTTCACCGTCATCGACCTTCGACCGCCAGCGGACTTCGAGCGGGGCCACATCCCCGTGGCGGTGAACTGCCACCACTGCCACGTCGATCGGCAGGGCGCCGGCGACGCCGAGGAAGGCTACTCGGTCGATCTCTCCAAGAAGCTCGTCGCGTACACCGAGACCGGCACGGAGCACGTGGAGCTGCCTCGCATCGTCGCTCGCCACCCGAGCCTCATGCTGGTGAAGGGCGGCTGGCAGGCGTGGAAGACCGACGTCCTCGGTCCGGTTTCGCTCGAGGGCGTGGATGATGAGGCGCGCCCCGAGCTCCAACGCCGCGAGGCCCGGCGGGCCTACTTCGCTGGGGAGCACGTTGGCTCAGGCGCCGCGGCCGCACCAGCCGTCGTCCCGACCAAGCGCGAGTGTCCCCGCCCAGCCGCGGCGACGGCCCGCGAGGGCTGCTGAGCCGATTCCGCTCAGCCCTCGACTCCGCGCTGCTCGACGGGGCGTCTCGGCGAGGCTCCACGACTTCTCGCTCTCCGGCTCTTCGATCTCGCCTGCGTCCGAGATACTGATCTGCACATATCGCTATATCGCCACGCGCCAATACATAGCAAAACAAGATGCCCTCATGGTCTGGGCTGTGTATATTACTTGATATGCAGCGCCGTTCGCGACGCCTCCCCTCATCGCGCCTGAGCCCCTGGCGGCGAGTACCCCATGGTTACTGAGAGAGCCTTCTCCAGAAGGCGTCTCTGGCTCCTGACCGCGGGGCTGCTGGTGGCCCTGGCCGTCGGCGCCGCGCTGACGCTCGCCAAGCCCCCTCGCGCGTTCGCCACCCCCTCGTCGCGCCTCGACAAGGGGGCACGAAGGGTCCGCGCCCACTTGGACCATTCGCCGCTGTTCAGTGCCAAGCTCGAGAGCCCCCAGGCGGTGACGCGCGCGTGTCTGGGTTGTCATCCAGACGCGGCCGAGGTGATGAAGAGCACGCACTGGCTCTGGCTCGGCGAAGCGACTGCCGTCCCCGGGCACGACGGGGGTGTGACGCGCCTTGGCAAGAAGAACGTTCTGAACAACTTCTGCCTGTCCATTCGCGGAAACGAACGAAGCTGCACCAAATGCCACGCCGGCTTCGGCTGGGTAGACGATACGTTCGACTTCGCCAATAGGGAGAACGTCGATTGTCTCGTCTGCCACGAGGGGACGAATGCCTACGTGAAGGGGCCGGGCGGCACTCCGACGCCCCAGACCGATCTCCTGGCCGCGGCCCGCTCGGTGGGGACACCTCGTCGTGAGAACTGTCTCGGCTGCCATGCGTACGGTGGCGGCGGACAGGCCGTGAAGCACGGGGACATCGACTCCTCGCTCGCCCACCCCTTCGAGGAAGATGACGTCCACATCGGACGACACCAGTTCCTTTGTATCGATTGTCACGCGGCGCCGCACCATCAGATCCAAGGTCGCGCCTTCTCGGTAAGCGTCGAGGACTCCCACGGCGTGGCTTGCACCGATTGCCACTCGACGGCCGAGCACCGCGACGAGCGGCTCAACGCCCACGTGGCGTCCGTGGCCTGTCAGACGTGTCACATCCCTCGCTTCGCCTGGAGGATCCCCACCAAGGCGACTTGGGACTGGAGCAAGGCCGGCGACCCCAACCGAGAAGAAGATCCGCACCACTACCTCAAGATCAAGGGCGAGTTCACCTACGAGCAGGGCGCGCTCCCCGAATACCGGTGGTTCAACGGCACCGTGGGTCGCTACCTCCTGGGTGATCCGATCGACCCGACCCAGGTCACCGCGCTCAACCCGCCCCGAGGAGGCCTCGACGACCCCCGCGCTCGCATCTGGCCCTTCAAGATCCACCGGGCCAAGCAGCCCTACGACACGAAGAACGCGTACCTCCTCGCGCCGGTGACTGGCGGCGAGGGCGGCTACTGGACCACCTTCGACTGGCAGACCACCTTCCGGCTCGGCGAGCAGGCCTCCCACCTGCCCTACAGCGGTAGCTACGGCTTCGCCGCCACCGAGATGTACTGGCCGCTCTCGCACATGGTGGCCCCGAAGGAGCAGGCGCTGCGCTGCACCGACTGCCACGGCGAGGGCCAGCGGCTCGACTGGAAGGCGCTCGGCTACCAGGGCGACCCGCTGACGACCGGAGGCCGCCGGTGACCCGCGGATACGTGACGATCCTGGCTGCTGCGCTCGCCGCGTCGACCGCCTGGGCGCAACCCGTCAACCCCATCCACCCGGTGTTCGCTCCCCTCGACGCCACCGGGCACAAGGTCACGCGAGCCGACGCGATCTCCCCAGACGCCACCTGCGGCGGCTGCCACGACACGACCTACATCACCGCGCACAGCGGCCACGCGGGCTCCTCGAGCCAGGCCACCTGCGTGCAGTGTCATCTCTCGGGTGGCGAGCTCGAGGTACGCGCAGACCGGCTCGACGCCGAGGGCCGGCTCCCCCGCGAGGCCATTCGCATCGGCACGCCGCGCGCGGCCAACTGCGCCGCCTGCCACGGGCTCATCGTCGGCGCCGAGGGGGCCGTCGTCTTCCCCGCCGAGATGGAGGGCCCGCCCACGCCAGGTGGTCGCGGCTTCTCGCTGACCGTCGGCGAGGGAGCCGTCGTCTCACCCCAGCGCATGGCCGACTCCTTCGTGGATCTCGCCGGCAAGGCCGAGCTCAACGCACCCTGGGACGTCCACGCCGCCAAGCTGGTCGACTGCGTCGCCTGCCACTACGCTGCCAACAACCCGGCGCGCGTCGACGCCAAGCACGCCACCCTGAAGTACCTCACCAGCGACCCGCGCCGCCAGAGCACCGCCGAGTTCCTGGTGCGTCCGGACCACCGGCTGTCTGAGGAGTCTTGCCGGGGCTGCCACGACCCGATGAGGGCGCACGAGTTCCTCCCATACCGCTCGCGCCACATGACGGTGCTCTCGTGCCAGGCCTGTCACCTCGCGGCCCCCGCGGGCCCGGCTGTCGAGCTCTTCGACGCCACCATCGTCACCGCGGAGGGAGGTCCGGCGGTGCGCTGGCGCAGCGTCGAGCGTCGCCCCGGAGACACGCTGAGCAGTGCCACGGTGCGCCGGTTCCAGCCACTCCTGGCGGAGCGGGTCGAGACCGACGGGGTGCGCCGGATCGTCCCGGTCAACACGGTGAGCACCTACCGCTGGGTGTCGGGTCTCGACCGTGCCGAGGTGCCCTGGGCGCAGGTGACGCTCGCCTTCAAGGACGGCCCGGCCTATGCGCCGCCGATCCTGGAGCGCTTCGACGCCAACCGCGACGGGAGGCTCGACGCGCGGGAGCTCCGGCTCGACACGCCCGCGAAGCGACAGCTCGTGGCCGATCGGCTGCGCGGGTTCGGCGTGGTCGACCCGGTCATCGAGGGCTCGCTGAGGGCCTACCCGTTGGCCCACGGCGTCCCTTCGAGGGAGCAGGCGCTCCGCGACTGCGAGGCCTGCCACTCGAAGGCGTCGCGCCTCTCGGAGGACTACCTGGTGGCCAGCTACCTCCCAGGCGGCGAGCCTCCCCGGCCCGATGAGCGCAGTCGCGTGGAGCTCTCCGGCCTCCTGGCCCTCGGGCCTGACGGCAGTCTGTGGCTCCGGCGTGCCCCGGGAGCCGCCCGAGGAGCGCTCTACGTGCTCGGCTCCACCCGGCAGGAGCTCACCAACACGCTGGGCTTCGCCACCTTCCTCCTGGTGTTCCTCGGGGTGCTGGCGCATGGGCTCACCCGCTGGCTGACCCGGGCGAGGCGCGCCGCGCACTCCCACCCCGTCGTGCCGCTCGTCCGCACCTACGCGTTCGGCCGCTACGAGCGCCTCTGGCACTGGACGATGGCGCTCTCCGGTGCGCTCCTCATCACCACTGGCCTCGAGATCCACCGGGGGGAGCCCTGGCTGCTCGACCTGCCTCGGGCCATTTCGCTCCACAACGTCTTCGCGGTGGTGCTGATGGTGAACGCCTCCCTCTCGCTCTTCCACCACCTGGTCACTCGGGCGATCCGGAACTTCATTCCCGACTCGGCTGGGTTCCTCAAGCGGGTGATCGCGAACCTGACGTACCAATCGCGCGGCATCTTCTTCGGAGTGCCCGAGCCGTCGAACGCGCCGGGGCACAAGCTGAACCCGGTCCAGCAGCTCACCTACCTGGCGCTGCTCAACGTCCTCTTTCCCCTGCAGATCGTCACTGGTCTCCTCATCTGGGCCGCCGGCCGCTGGCCCGAGGTGGCCACCGCGCTGGGGGGGCTGGGCTTCGTCGCGCCGCTCCACAACGCGGGGAGCTGGCTGTTCCTCTCCTTCTTCGTCCTGCACGTGTACCTGGTCACCACCGGCAGAACCCCCTCGGCGCACCTCGAGTCGATGATCACCGGTTACCGGCACGTCGAGGTCGACGGCGCCGCGCCTCAGCGGAGTGAGACATGAGCCCAAAGGAGCCCCGCCCTTACCTGAACCCCTACGTCGCTGGCGCCTTGCTTGGGGTGGTGCTGTTCCTGGCCTTCTCCGTCACCGGCGGCGGCCTGGGCGCGTCCGCCGCGATGAGCCGGGTGCAGACCGGCGCGCTCGACTGGATCGCCCCGGGCCACGTGGACCGGGTCGCCTACTTCGCGGAGCTGGCGGGGGGCTCGCGGAGCCCATGGGCCCACTCGAGCGTCTGGATGATGCTGGGGACCATCCTGGGCGGCTTCACCTCGGGCCTGCTCAACCGCCGGGTGAAGCTCGAGCTGCGCAAGGGCCCTCGTATCAGCACCTCGACCCGTGTGGGCTTCGCTCTGCTCGGCGGCGCCATCATGGGCTTCGGGGCGCGGCTGGCTCGCGGCTGTACCTCGGGCCAGGCCCTCTCCGGGGGCGCGGTGCTGTCGGTGGGGAGCTGGGCCTTCGCCCTCGCCATCTTCGCGAGTGGCTACGCCACGGCTTGGTTCGTTCGCCGGCTGTGGATCTGAGCGCCCGAGAGGAGACCCCATGGCACCCTTCGATTTCTCCACCGCCGGTCCAATCATCACCGCACTCATCTTCGGCGCCATCGGCTTCGGCTTTGGCGCAGTGCTGGAACTCGGCGGCTTCGGCGATACCCGCAAGCTCGCGGCCCAGTTCTACCTGCGAGACCTGACGGTGCTGAAGGTGATGTTCACCGGCATCATCGTGGCCGCCACGCTCGTGGCCGGCGCGACCGCCCTGGGCCTGCTCGACATGAGCCGCGTCTGGGTCAACCCCACCTACCTCTGGCCCGGCATCGTCGGCGGACTCGTCATGGGCGTTGGCTTCGTGCTCGGCGGCTTCTGCCCCGGCACCTCGCTGGTGGCGGCCTCTACTCTCAAGATCGACGGATTGCTCTTCCTCGCCGGCGCGCTCGGCGGCGTCTGGCTCTTCGGCGAGACGGTCGGCTCCTTCGAGCCCTTTTTCCTCTCCTCGGCGATGGGGCGCTTCACGCTGCCGGAGTGGCTCGGGCTGCCGCTCGGGGTGACGCTGGTCCTGGTGGTGTTCATGGCACTCGGCCTGTTCTGGGCCGGCGAGCTGGCCGAGCTGCACTTCGGCCAGCAGAAGGCCTGGAGCGAGGTCCTCGTGCGCCCGACCTCACCGCGGAAGGTGTCGGCCGCCGCGGTGCTGGTGATGACGGCGCTCGCGGTGGCCGTTCACGGCCAGCCCTCGCCGCTGGCCAAGTTCGAGCGCCTGGGCGACGCGGCCAAGCGGCCGCTGCAGGAGCGCGCTGTCTTCGTGCACCCAGGCGAGGTCGCGGCGCTGCGTGGCGATTTCAACCTCCACGTGGCCGTCATCGACCTGCGCGACGAGCACGACTTCAACCTCTTCCACGTGGGCGGCGCCCGACGCCTGCCGCCGGAGTCTCTCGCTCGCCCCGAAGTGTTCAAGCCGCTGCTCGAGCAGCCCGTCAGCACCGTGACCTTTCTCATGGCCAACGGTGACGAGCCCGCCGTCGACGCCTGGAAGGCGCTCAAGGCCCTGGGCGTGCAGAACGTCTACGTGGTGGAGGGCGGCGTCAACCATTGGCTGGGGCTCTACCCGGTGGCGACCTGCGTCGCGGTGAAGGCCGCGGCCCCCGCGAACGGCGTCGACCGGCTCGCCTTCCAGTTCGCGTACGCCGCCGGGAGCAGGCTGCCGGCCGCGTGGCCGGAGCTGCCCATCGCGCGCGCGGCCCCAGCGCCGTGCGCCGACCCTGCCTCACTCGACGCGCAGCACGGCGACCATGGTGCCGCCTGGCCGGAGTACCCCTTCGAGAAGAAGGTGAAGCTCCAGTTCAAGGCGGCGGTGAAGGGCGGTTGCGGGTGACGGGTCTGGGCAAGCCAATTCGTTTTCACGGTTCCTCGTCGCTCACCTGGCACCCGCTCGGCCCTCCAGCTGCACTGGCCCGCCCTCGATGCGCAGCGCCTTCCCGTGCACGAGCACCTCGGCCACTTTTCGGCGCGCCGAGTCGATGATCCGGCCGAACGTCGGACGGGAGACGTTCATGCGGGCGGCGGCCTGCTCCTGATAGAGCCCCTCGAGATCCGCCAGCCGCATGGCCTCGAACTCATCGAGGCTCATCACGACCTCGTCGAGGTCTCGCACTGGGATACCGACTGGCTTGAAGATGGCTGCCACTGGGCGCTGTGAGACGCGGCGGCGACAGAACGGGCGTGGCACTCTCGAACTCCTCGCGAGGAGGTTATTGACATATACCAATAACATCAAGCGATACGCACCTGACGTTTTCGCTCAGCGCTGAGCCAGTGGCTTCGGGTCCACCCGCTCCTGGAATCGAGCGTCAGCGACCTTTCGGTCCACGGCCGCAGCGTCGAACCAGCCGGCGCCGGAGGAGGGGTACCGTCGGGGGTCCAGAAGGTAGACCTTCACGTTCGCGGCGTTGAGCTTCATCAGTGCGCCCCTGCCGATCCCTGCCACGGCAATGCCGTCGACCTCCTGCCCGTCGAGCACCGCGAGCGGAGTGCACATGCCATGACTGTGATGCTGGTTGCCGTTGGGAATGGTGCGGCAGATGCCGCTGTCCGTCGAGGAGCGCTCGCCCCGGTTGTCAACCGCTGTCTCCATGGCACTGGCCAGAAGACCGGAGCCACCGCCCTTGCTTCGTACGTTATTGTCCTATGCTCATAACGTCAAGCGCCGAGACGGCGTGACGCTCCGGTGCGCAGAAGCCTTCACGCTCGACGAGACGCTTCTGCATCCCGACAGCACCGCGAAAACGACGCACCGAACAGGCCACCAGACGGCCCAGCGGCGTCAGCCACCCGCGCGCAACTGACCCACTGAGGCGTCGTCCCTCGAGCTTCCTCGCCCGAGTCGGGCTTCACCCTCTCAGACCGTGATGGTCGCCTGTTCGGTGCTCGGGCGTGTCCACTCGCCCTTCCACACGCAGACACATAGACGACCGCGGCGAAGATGAGAGCGAGGCAAAGTGACGCGCCGCGGGAGACAACGACGACCGTCCCACGTTTCCTGCCAGGCCGCCCCTTGGCAAAGTGGGGGTGCGACCAAACGCCGCGTTGGCACCTGGCGTCTTTGCCCGTACGTCTCGAGCGATGGCGACTCACGAGGTCCTTCGTGCTGGCTTCCCCCTCCCCCCTTCCAACGCGATGTCCGCTGCCTCTCCTCTCACGAGCGGTGACCTCGAGGAGCAGGTCGGGCTCAAGTGGCTGCTCCGCGTGCGGTGGGGAGCGGTCGCGAGCCAGGTGGCGGTGCTGATCATCGCGAAGGCGGTGTTCGCCGTGGAGTTCGAGCTCGGCTCGATGGTCGGCTTGCTCGCCTTCGTGGGGGCGTCCAACCTCATCCTCTCGGTGGCGCCGAGACCCCGCGGCGACTGGCTCACCGGGGCCATCCTGGTCCTCGACGTGCTGGTGTTGACCGCGCTCCTGGCCTCGTCGGGGGGCGCGACGAACCCCTTCACCATCTTCTATTTGGTGCACGTGGCGCTCGGCGCGCTGCTCCTCCCTCCGCGCGCGGTGTGGGGTCTGGTGGCGCTGACGGTGCTGGCGTTCGGCGCGCTCTTCGTCCTCCCCACGACGCCCTCGGTCCACCTGGTCTGCGGGCGATTGCCCGACGCCGCCTCGCTGCACCTCTTCGGCATGTGGGTGGCGTATGCCTTCGCCGCGGCCTTCGTGGGGCACTTCCTCTTCAAGGTGTCCGAGGCCGTTCGCCTGCGCGATCGCCGCCTGGCCGAGGCCGCCCAGCAGAACGAGCGCCTGGCGTCCCTCTCCAGCTTCTCGGCCAACGCGGCGCACGAACTCGGCACGCCGCTCTCGACCATCGCGCTCGCCGCCGGGGAGCTCGCCCGCTCGCTGAGGGAAGGGCGCCCGCCCGAGGCGCTCTTGTCCGACGCCGAGCTCGTCTCGGCCGAAGTGGGGCGCTGCCGCACCATCTTGTCCGGCCTCTCGTCGCGCGCCGGAGAGTGCATGGGGGAGATGCCGGTGCGCACCACGCCTGGCCGCCTGCTGGCGCTGCTCCGACGAAGGCTGCCGGTGGTGCGCGCGCGCCGGCTCGAGGTCGAGTTCCGCGGCGGCGCCGAGAATCGGCCGATGGTGGCCCCCGAGCAGACCCTGGCGGAGGTCCTCCATAACCTGGTGCGAAACGCCTTCGACGCCCATGACGAGGCGGGGGTCGCCGAGCCGGTCGCCGTATGCGTCGAGCCTCGCGACGGCATCCTGGTGCGCGTGGTGGATCGCGGCCCTGGGCTCGACGACACCATCCGCGAGAAGCTGGGGCAGCCCTTCGTCACGACTCGAGCCTCGCAGGGCGGTCTGGGCCTGGGCATCTACCTGGCCCACTCCTACGCCGCGCGCACCGGTGGCGCGCTACGCTTCGCCTCCCGCGCGGGCGGGGGGACGGAGGTCGAGCTCTCCCTGAGGGTCAACGTGCTGGAGGAGCGACGTGGTGGCTGATGGAGCGAAGGAAGACGGCAGGACCATCCTCCTGGTCGACGACGAGGAGTCGTTCCGGCTCCGACTGGCCCGCGCGCTGACCGAGCGCGGCTTCGAGGTGTGGCAGGCGGCGAGCGTCCCGGCCGCGCTCGAGCTCATCGGGACCGAGTCACCGGAGTACGCGGTGGTCGACCTGAAGATGCCCGGACCCTCGGGGCTCCACCTCGTCCGTCGACTCCAGGCCCTCGATCCCACGACTCGCGTCGTGGTGTTGACGGGCTACGGGAGCATCGCCACCGCCCTCGACGCGGTGCGCTCCGGCGCGGTGCACTACCTCACCAAGCCAACCACCATCGACGACCTGCTCGAGGCCTTCCAGCACGACGGGCAACCGGCGCTCGAGCCTCCCGAGGCGACGATCCCCTCGCTCGATCGAGTGGCCTGGGAGCACATCGAGCGAGTGTTGGCTGACTGTGACGGCAACATCACCCAGGCCGCGCGCCTGTTGGGGCTGCACCGCAGGTCGCTGCAGCGAAAGCTGCGCAAGCTGCCCTCGTCGCGCTGACCCTCGCCGCTCCGGTGGCGCGGCGTTCGGTCGCGCGACCCCGTACCGCGCCAGCGTGAGGGAATACGGCGGTACATCGGGGCGCCATGACCCCAGTGAAGCCAGTCTTCCCTCATCCCCCGGCGGCCTTCCATGTTTGACTACCCGCTCTTCGAGATGCCTGTGTTGGGCCAGCGGATGCTGTTCGCGCTGGACGCCGTTCTCCACGTCTTGGTGTCGCACGGCGCGGCGGTGGGCGCCAGCATCGTGCTCGCGACCGCCAACTGGTACGCGATGCGCACCAAGGACGAGAAGTTCGACCAGCTCGTCTACAAGCTCCTGATGGCGTTCTTCATCGTCTCCACGGCGATCGGAGCCCTCACCGGCATCGGCATCTGGGTCCACGCCAACATCATCAACCCACCAGCCATCGGGAGCCTGCTGCGGGTCTTCTTCTGGAAGTGGTTCGTCGAGTGGATCGTCTTCAACCTCGAGATGGTGCTGCTGCTCTACTGGTTCCTCAAGTGGAAGGAGTGGAGCGGAGAGAAGAAGAAGTACAGCGTACGCATCGGCATCGCCTACGCCGTCTCGTCGTGGCTCACCATGGCCATCATCACCGCCATCCTCGGGTTCATGATGACCCCCGGAGGCTGGCTCAACGACGAGTTCCCGCCCAAGGTCAACTACCTCGCCTCGCTGTTCAACCCGTCGTGGCTCCCGTCGCTCGCCTTCCGAACCTTCGGGGCCATCGTGCTCTCGACCGGCTTCATCTTGTACTACACGTGGCTCTTCACGCGGAACGACCTCGCGCTGCGCGAGCGGGCCTTCAAGTTCTTCTCCAAGTTCCTCCTCGGGGGGATCATCCCGGCGGCGCTCGGTGGCTACTGGTACTACCTGCAGTTCCCGCCCCAGGCCAAGGCGCTGTTNNCCGATCGCCGGCCTGGTGTTGCTCCTCGTGCTGCTCGGCTTCTTCTTCTTCAGCCGCCCCAAGCTCGTGCCCTTCCTCGCGACCACCCTGGCGATCATCACGCTGGTCATCCTCACCGGCGTCTTCGAGCGGGTCCGGGAGTTCACCCGTAAGCCCTACATCATCTACGGCTACAT
>PMBV01000136.1 GCA_003153055.1 Myxococcales bacterium | reverse complement strand
GTGGGCTTCTACTCGGCCTTCATGGTGGCCAAGCGGGTGAGCGTCTTTTCCCACTCGTACCGCAAAGACGAGGTGGGCCAGATGTGGAGCAGCGACGGCGCGGGCCGCTACGCCATCGAGGAGAGCCCCGAGCTCCACCGGGGGTGCAAAATCGTCATCGAGCTGAAGGACGACTGCGCCGACTACGCCAACGAGTGGAAGGTGAAGGACATCCTCGGGCGCTACAGCTCGTTCGTCGGCTTCCCCATCCACGTCAACGGCACCCGGCTCAACACCGTGCAGGCCCTGTGGCTGCGCAGCAAGAACGAAATCAAAGACGAGGAGTACACCGAGCTCTACAAGTTCCAGGCGCACAGCCAAGAAGAGCCCCGGTTCCGGCTGCACTTCACCGCCGACGCGCCGCTCCAGATGAACGCCCTGCTCTTCGTGCCCAAGGAGAGCCCCGAGCGCTTCGGCCTGATGCGCGCCCAGCAGAGCGTGTCGCTCTACTGCAAGAAGGTGATGATCGAGTCGCACCCCAAGGACCTGTTCCCCACCTGGCTCCGGTTCCTCAAGGGCGTCGTCGACAGCGAAGACCTCCCCCTGCACATCTCTCGCGAGACGATGCAGGACAAGGCCCTGGTGGACAAGCTCAACAAGGTCCTCACCAAGCGCTTCCTCAAGTTCCTCGACGACGAAGCCAAAGCGCGGCCCGAGGCCTACGAAGACTTCTTCCGCGAGTTCAGCGTCTTCTTGAAGGAAGGGGCCGCGGTCGACTTCACGCACAAAGAGGCCCTGTTCAAGCTGCTCCGCTACGAGTCGTCGGCCACCGAGCCGGGCAAGCTCACCAGCCTCGCCGAGTATGCCTCCCGCATGCGCGAGGGCCAGAAAGACATCTACTACCTCGTCGGCCCCAGCCGCGCCGCGCTCGAGGTGGGCCCGTACCTCGAGGGCTTCAAGGCCCGCGGCCTCGAGGTGCTCTACTGCTTCGAGTCGGTGGACGACTACGTGATGAGCAACGCTCCGCCGTTCGAGGGCAAGAAGCTGTCGGCCGGTGACGACGCCGAGACCACGCTCGACGAGGGCCCCAAGCCCGAGGGCGAAGGCCTGTCAGACGAGGCCATCGCCGCGCTGGCCACCTGGCTCAAGTCGACCCTGGGTGACAAGGTCGGCGAGGTGAGGACCAGCCATCGCCTGGTCGACTCTCCCATCGTCGCGCTGAACGCCGACCGCCACATGACGCCCCACATGCGCCGGCTGATGCAGGCCATGAAGCAGGAGGGCGCCGACGCTCCCATCAAGGTGACGCTCGAGATCAACCCCCGGCACGCCGTCATTCGCAAGCTCGACGCGACGCGGAGCCAGGCCCCCGAGAAGGCGAAGCTGATCGCCGAGCAGCTCCTCGACAACGCGCTGTTGTCGGCCGGGCTCCTCGACGACGCTTCGGCGATGGTGAAGCGGCTCAACGTGCTCCTCGCTGAGCTGTGAGCCGAGGCCATCGGAATCACCGCCGTGGCTGTGGCGCTCGTGCTCCTCACCATTCGCAAGCCGTGAGCCGTGACGACGGGCGGGCTGGGATCCAGCGCTCGCCCATGGCAGCCTCGGGTCTCCACCCTCCACAACGGAGCCCCCGATGACCGTCGCGAGACTCATCACGATTCTCCTCTTGCTGGTGCTGGCCTGCGGAGTGGAGTCGGGGCCGGCGCCCGGCTCGACCTCGGAGACGACCACCACCTCGAGCGCGGTGACGAGCACGGGGCTCACCCCTCACTTCCGCGCCTGGCTGACGGCCAATGGCTACGGAACCTACGGCTTCGCTCGTGACGACCTGAGCAACGGCTCGTTCGGCGGCAAGGCGTCAGCGTCGGACCCCGTCACCAACCAACCGGTCATCTTCATTCACGGGAATTCGGATCGCGCCTTGGGCGACGGGAGCGCGCTCAACACCGGCTGGGCAGCATCACGCGCCTATTTCCTCTCCAAGGGCTACACGCAGGCCGAGCTGTACGCGACCACCTGGGGCCCGGCCGACGTGCTCGCGTCCTCCCAGCAGTACCACTCGCGGGCGTACCTCGAGTACCAGCGGGCCTTCATCCAAGCAGTGAAGGCGTACACCGGAGCGACCAAGGTCGACATCGTGGCCCACTCCATGGGGGTGACGCTGGGCCGCAAAGCCATCGAGGGCGGCGCGGGCGACGATCCAGCCGCGGGTGGGAGCTACTCGCTGGGGGCTCCACTCACGTCGATGGTCGACGCCTTCGTCGGCATCGCCGGCGCGAACCGGGGCCTCACCTCGTGCTACCTGAGCGGGGCCACCACGCCGACCTGCGACTCGGTGAACGGGCTGTACCCCGGTTACATGTTTGGCGCCTTCGGTCCCGTTGGCGTCTCGAGCTACCTCAGCGCCATCAACGCCACCAGCCACGACGAGGGGAGCTCGGTGTATTCCATCTGGTCCTCAGCCGACGAGATCGTGGGTGCTGGCTGCATCGTCTGGTACCAGAACACCTGCGCCATTCCGGGGCAGAATGGCCAGGTGTCCTTCAGCACCTATGGCCATGTCGGGTCGAAAGACCTGACCGGCTACACCCAGTGGCGCATGGTGAAGTACCACGCGACCAACTGACACGAGAGACTCGCTCCAATCTCCGATGGCGGCAAATCGTCTGCGATGAGGACACGGGAGTCATCCCAATAGGCTCCTACTTGTTGCCGCGGGTGACCATCAGCTCGAGATCCTCCCGCAGGCTCTGGAGGTCTTCCTCGTGCTCGACCTCTTGCTCGAGGATGGTGAGGGCCAGGTTGTACGTCACCATGTCCTTGTCTTTGGTGGCGTCCATCAGGCCCTTGTAGGTGGTGATGGCGCACTGCTCGCCGGCGATGTTCTGGTCGAGGAGCACCGCCACGTAGGGGTCCTCGGGCGCGTCGTACTTGCATGGGCTCATCGCCGCCCAGCCCTGGGGACTGAGGACAGGCGTGCCTCCGAGCTGGATGATGCGGTTCGACACCAGCATGGCGTGGTTCAGCTCCTCGGTAGCGTGGAGCGTGAGCTCGGCGGCGACGGCGTCCTTCATCGGGCCTTTGATGAGCTTGGCTCCGAGCCAATACTGGTAATAGGCAAGCCACTCGCTGGCGTAGGCCTGGTTGAGCAGCTTGAGGAGCTGCGCCACGTCCATTCCAATGATCTCTCGACCGCGGGTCCCCATCGGTTTCTCCTCGCTCAGGTGTGATTGCAGCTCACACCAGTGATCCACAAGCAACGCGGTGTGGGCTGCGAGACGCGAGTGGGGTGTAACCGCTGGCCGTGTCGGCCGCCACCTGTCTTGTGGAGTCCTCGTGTCGATCCTCGCCAGCCTGGTTCGTCGCTACGGCAGAATGAGGCGAACCCTGCTATTCCGCTGACTCGGCCTCGAATCGAAGGAGCACACCCATGCGAGTGATTGACGATGACGTCCTCGAGCCGTTGACCGGCGAGCTCGCCGGACCGAGAGCGACCGACCTTCTCTCACCTCGATGCTCGTGGAGGACTCGCCGTGATCGAGCGCGCGGAGTCACTGGGCGAGCTCGCCATCTACCTGGGAGCACCCTCGTCGGGGACCTCGTCCTCCTCGCGGATAGCGTTACGGAATTCCGGGTCCATACAGTTCGTGGCAACTGCCCGGTGTCTCGTTTGCTGGCCGAGCGTCTCGAGGGACACTGGCGTCGGGTGCCTTTGGTCGACGACGTAGCCCATGGCCGGTAGCACGATCCCGCGGACCGCGCCGGCCCAACTCGAGTCCCGGAAAGTTGCTCCGGCGCCAAGCTCGCCCGGCTCTTGGAGCTTGGCGCCGGGCGCGGGAGAGACCAGGATGGTGGCGTTGCGGCCAGGGGGTGCAGACGAGCCGCTCATGGAGGCGCGATGACGACTCGACTTCCCGACCCACCGGACACACTCGACACCGACACGTTCGCCGAGGGCGGAGCTGGCTTCATGGCGACGAAGATGCTCTGCGTCGGCGCCGAGCTGGGGGTCTTCGAGAAGCTGGGTGGCGGGCCGCTCACCCTCGACCAGCTGACGCAGGCCACCGGGCTCCCCCATCACTCGCTCGAGGTGCTGGTCAACGGGCTGGCGGCGCTCGGCCACCTGAGCGTGCGCGACGGCCGCTACGAGAACAGCCCCGAGGCGCAGGCGTTCCTCGCCGGGCGGACCTCGGTCGACATGCGAGCCGGGCTCCGGCTGTACGATCAGCTCATCTACCCGATGTGGATGCAGCTCGAGAAGGTCATCCGCAGCGGAGAGCCGGCTCGACCCGGCCAGTCGAGCGAGCAGTTCGCCCGCATCTTCACCGAGGGGGTCGAGGCGTGGACCCGGCCGGGCGCCATCGCCCTGGCCAAGCAGTACGACTTCGATCGGCACCAGCGGCTCCTGGACATCGGCGGCGGCACCGGCTCGTACCTCATCCCCATCCTCGAGCGGCACGCGGGCCTGCGATGCACCTTGTTCGAGCTTTCCGCCACCATCGACCAGGCGGAGAAGCGGCTGGGGAAGGAGCCGACCCGGGAGCGGGTGGTGCTGGTCGAGGGAGACGCCCTGTTCGACCCCCTGCCCGCCGGACACGACGCGGTCCTGATGGCGGGCTTCGTGCATCTCTTCGACCCCGAGCGGATCGTCCGGTTGCTGGAGCGGACTCGCGAGGTCGTCGCCCCGGGGGCGCGGCTTCTGATCGTCGACCAGTGGATGGACTCGACCCACACCCAGCCGGCGTTCGGCGCGTTGCTCGCCGGCACCTACCTCATCCTCTCGGGGAACAGCCGAACCTACAGCGTCGAAGAGGCTCAGAGATGGCTCGGGGTGTCGGGGTGGAGCTTCCTCGAGCATCGACCCCTCGCCAGAGCGACGAGCGTGGTGATCGCCGAGGCGCGATGAGCACCGAGTCCCTTTTCGAGCGCGTCATCCGCTCCACCGGCCTGCCGGCCTACATCGGACCGTCGGCGGTGCGACGGGCGCTGTCGCTCTCGGGCTGCCTGAGCCCCGAGGCCGCCGGCCCGGAGGACTACCGCCGGGCGCTCCCCCAGCTCCAGGCGCGAATGCGGATCTACCTCTCTCAGGCCGAGGTCGACCGGAGGGTGGGAGACATCGAGGCCTCGCTCGCCCTCCCCGTGGAGGGCCGGTAGAGCACCAACTCGAAGAGCCACTCGAGCCGCCAGCACAGACGCTCGGCGTCGTTGCCTCCGAACTGCCCGAGGGATGGTCGGCGGCGGCTCGCTCAGGGCGTCTCGGCGTTGTCGTCGACGGGCTGAGCGGGCTCCGAGGTGGCGGCGAGCGCCGCGTCGGAAAGCCTGGGCGCCCGATCGAGCAGTGCTCGGGCCTCCTGACTCTCAGGATCGACTTCCAGCACCTGCTGGGCGATGAGCCGGGCGCTGTCTGAGTTGCCGGCCTCAAGGTGGTACCGGGCGAGCTCCAGTGGCGCTGACACGAAGCGCTCGATGACGCGCCGGGTGAACTCCCCGGGCTGCTCGGGTGAGATCTGCCGATCGAGCTGGATGAGCTGCTGCACCTGCGCCGTCGTCAGGAGCCCCACGGTCCTGGGAAGCGACCCATACTGCTCCAGGCGATTGAGGAGCGGACCACACACCCTGGGCTGCATCTGCACGCAGGCCCGCGCCGCCTCGGTCGCCGACGCCCACCCCACCCGGACAAAGGCAATCCGAACGGCCTCGACCGAACCCTCTCGTGCCGCCGGCAGCGGCGCCGCCCCGACCAGGAGAATCAGCATGACTTGGTTCATGCTCATCAAGTCGCGGGCTTGAGGCCAAACCGGTCACTCCACCCGGCGTTGGGCCCGCCCATTCATCCAGGAGCGGTCGTCCCTGACCCGTCCACTTCGCCGAGGCTGAGCTTCTCCGGCGCGTTCATGTTCGCTGCTCGCGTTCTAGCCCCGGCTCGATTGACCCACATCGAGTTGGGCCCCCGCTACCGCTGCAGCGTGAGCAAGCCCGGCTTCCATGGGATGGTGTTGTAATTGCTCGTGCTGCTCCCAACCTGGTAGCCTTGNNCGATGGTGTGGGTCTGGTCTGGATTGTTTCGAACCAGATCGCCGTGGCTGATGTTGGTCGTCCAGGCGCTGCCGCTGAAGGTGACGTTGTTTTTGCCGGCAAAAGGAGTGCTCTCGGATGCGGCCAGCGGCGTCCACGAGCCCGAGAGGCTGGTCGCGGTGAACGAGCGGAAGAACCTCCCGTTGGTGCCCATCGCCTCGACGATCATGAGGTACTGTGGACTCGCCGCCTTGACCGTGTAGACCTCCACCGCCTCGAACAGGTTGTTGGTGGTGTCGGTCATGATGGTCGTTTGAGCGCCGAACTTTCCGGGGAAGCTGCCGATCGGCATGCTGGACCGGTAGATGTTTCCATTGTCCCCAGCGAAGAACAGATAGCAGTTCGAGCTGTCGCAGATAATCGTATGGTCGATGGGCCCCGTACCGCTGCCGCCGGAGATGCTTCCCGAGAAGAGCGAGCTCTCATTGGACCAGCTCGACGGGTTGGTGGGGTCGTGCGACGTCAGGTAGCTGAACGGCGAAGACCCCCACTCGAAGGCGAGCACCCAGATGTCCTTCGGGGCGAAGTAGAAGAGCTCCGGAGCAACCGTGCCTCTCGATAGCGCGGTCTGGGTGGCCGAGGCCATCTGCGGCCAATCGCCGAACTGCACGAAGGCCGAGCCGTAGTTCCCCCCGGAGTTGGTGGTGGACATGTAGACGAGGTGCTGACCGTTGTAGACGACGCTGGTGAAGTCCTTGATGGCGGTCCACCCCGACTTCGGGGTCGCGAGAGGGCCCGACGACACCCACTTGAACGTCGAAGGAAAGGGGCAGTACGTCGAGCCGTCGGAGCCGGCGTCGCCGCCGTGGGAGCCGGCGTCGCTGCCGCTGGAGCCGGCGTCGCTGCCGTGGGAGCCGGCGTCGCTTCCGTGGGAGCCGGCGTCGCTTCCGTGGGAGCCGGCATCGATGCCGTGGGAGCCGGGGTCGCTGTCGCTGGAGCCGGCGTCGCTGCCGTGGGAGCCGGCGTCGCCGCTGCGGGGACCGGCGTCGCCGCGACTCCACGACGAGTCATCGGTCAAGGAGTCATCTCCCAGCCCAAGGCAGGAGGTCGCGAACAACATCGAGCCGACGGCGAGGGAGCACAGTCGGCAAGCCGGCAGGGCGAGGTCCGTCATCGGCACTCCTGAGGTAGTCGAGAGGAAGTCAAGGCGCGCTTTCGGGCTATGAATCGATCCGGCTGTCTGAGTCTGCAAGAGACGCCAGGTCGCGTGTTTCGGGTCACCGCTCTTCCCAGGCCGGCACGCCATCCCCTGGTGGGGCCGGAACCAACCTGGGTTATTCGGGGCTTACGGCCACTGGCAACCTCTCCGCGCCCCGCTTCGGCGCCGTCGCTGCCCGGTTGCCGAGCGGTCGAGTCCTCGTCGCCGGAGGGGTCAACGGCAACGGCACCTCCCTGACCACCGGACCAATTCTCTGGGACTAAGGCGCGCCTCGCGCCGATCCGCGAGCTCACCCGCGCGAGCGGCTACGTGCACGCGCAGGTGATGCTCCGCGCGGGCTTTGGCTGGCGTGAGAAGCAGCCGGATCCATGCCTGAGGCGTTGTTTCGGCGTGTCAGACGCGCTACCCTCGATTCATGTGCGTCACGAAGTTGCCGCTGACCTGCGGGAAGCCGACTGCCGGGAGGCAGACGCGCAGGCCCGTCGAGCGAAAGACGCATCGCTCGTACCGAGTCTTGCGTGCAGCGCCATCGCGAGGTGGTCCACGAAGCGTAGACAGGGACCGTGCAGGCCGTAATGCCGAAGCTGGCGTGAAGGGATTGAGCCCCGAAAATCAGGCCGTTCCGTGGTGGCCGAGCAGGTATGAACGAGACCGGAACACTGGTCGCGCGAAGGCAGCACTCGTCAACCCGACGAGCACCACCGGGGTCCTAGACCATGGCATGTACGGAAGGCCAACGGCGGAACGTGAGAGGTCTGCTGAGAGTCGGGTCGAAGCACCAAGACCGTGGCCCAGAGGCGTACGGCAAGGCGTGAATGCTGAGTCGGCGCCAATTCTCCCGGCAGAAGTCAGATACCCTCGTAGTAGCGATGAAGCGGGGCAACGCCCGTGGAGCGAAGGGGGGTACGGCGAGTGAATCAGCTCAGCTTCACTCCGCAGGCCTGCGCAGACGGGCCCTTCCGCGGATACGTGAAACTGGACTGGATACGCGCAGCCGCCGAGAGGCGTCGGACGAAGCCGATGCGGCAGTTGATGCACCACTTCTCCACCGACAACCTGCGGCGGGCATTCCGCGAGCTCGACGGGTCCAGAGCCAGCGGAGTCGACGGTGTCACCAAGCAGCAGTACCACGTGAAGCTGGAGGACAACCTTCGAGCCCTGCACCACACCATCCGCTGCGGAGGATGGCGACCCCGGCCCAGTCGGGAAGTCCTCATCCCCAAACCGCAGGGAGGGACTCGGCCCTTGGCCGTCGGCTGCCTGGAGGACAAAATCGTCCAGACGCTGACGGCGCGCATTCTCGAGGCCATCTACGAGCCCCTCTTCCACCGACACAGCTACGGGTTTCGGCGCGGGAAGTCGCCGCACCAGGCCCTCGGCCGCCTCCACAGCGTCATTCACCAGAGGCACGAGAAGTGCGTCGTCGTGGAAATGGACATCGAGAAGTTCTTCAACTCGGTGGACCACGAATGGCTCCTGCAGAAGCTGAAGCTGAAGATTGAAGACGAGCACTTCCTGCGCCTCATCCACAGGATGCTGCGAGGCTCAATCCTCCATGAGGACGGCACGCTCGCCGACAGCGAGCGCGGCACCCCTCAGGGTTCTCCTGTCAGCCCGATGCTGGCAAACATCTGCCTGCATCACCTCCTCGACGAGTGGTTCGACGCTGAATACGCCGGCCGAGGAGAATTCGTTCGCTATGCCGATGACGCCGTCTTCGTCTTCACCGACGCGGACGTCGCCCAGCGCTTCCAGGCGGCGCTGCAACTCCGCCTTCAAGAGGCTGGGCTCTCGCTGAACATCGCGAAGAGCGCCATCGTTCCCTTCTCGTCCCGTGCCCCGAAGGGCGTCATCTCCTTTCTCGGGTTTGACTTCTACTGGGGTCGGGACAGGACTGGTGGGCGGCTGCTGAAGCTCAAGACGGCCGCGAAGAGGCTCCACCGCAGCATGCAGGCCTTCCTCGACTGGGTGAAGGCGTGGCGCAACAAGAAGCCGCTGAAGCAGCTCTGGGACGATGCACGTGCTCGTCTCAGCGGCCACTTCAACTACTTCGGGGTGCGCTACAACGAGGCCAAGCTGTCGTACTTCCGCTTCGTCTGCATCGGACACCTCTTCAAGTGGCTCAATCGAAGGAGTCAGAAGCGCTCTTTCGACTGGGCGAAGTTCCTGCGGAAGCTGCACTTCAATCCGCTCCCACTCCCACCGCATGGCGACGCGCTGATCGACATCACCTCGGAACATCGTGCTGTACGGAATCACCAACCGAAGAGCCGGATGCGGGAAAACCGCACGTCCGGTTCTGAAAGGAGCCTCAACCGGTCTATTGACCGGTTGAGGTTTACTTAATG
>PMBV01000473.1 GCA_003153055.1 Myxococcales bacterium | reverse complement strand
CGTCGTCGATGAAGCGGAAGAGCGCCCCGTGGTGCCGCTGGTAGTAGCCGACGGCGGCCATCAGCGGCTCCGAAGGAAGCAGCGTCGGCGCGACGGCGGAGCACCACTTCTTGAGCTGCTCCGCGAGCGGCCGGATGAAGCTGCGGCGGCGTTCGACCAGTTCGTCGCCGACGAGAGCGAGCTCGCGAGCGCGCGCCTCATGGACGTACATGGCCGAGAGAAAGCCGCGGCCCTCGGCGGCCAGCGTGGGCTGGGTCACCTCAGCGTCGTCGAACTTCCGGACGCCGTGCGCGTTATCTGGCTCTCAGGATAGCGCGCACATCGCGTTGCCACTCCCTACCGACGCCGACTGGAGCGCGAGACCCGACCGAGACGCGCACAGTTCGGCGAGGTCGGCGCGTAGCACGAGACGATCGCTCGTGGCCTACTGTCCGGTAGCTCCCCCTCATTCATTAGCAGCCCCGATGCCCTTCGGCCTCGGGGCTGCTCTCTTCTGCGCCCTCTGGACCGGGTCCTTCGAAGCGTCGCCGCGGAGCGTCAGGAACCGCCAACGCCGCGATCCGCAAACCGGTGAGGCACGGCAGCGGATCCCTGCATGCGAGGAGCGACGAGGAGTATGCCCGCCATGCAGCGCGCGGCGGGCACACCACACGGCACCCGGTTACCGACTGACGATGCCCCAGCCGGTGCTGTCGGCAACAGTCAGACTCGGTTCAAAGCCGAAGTACCAAACCCGTTCTACCCCCGCCATCTCCCAAATCTGGGTCAAGCCCGTCTGCCCGTTGTGCCACAGAACGTCCGCATTGCCGTCGTGATTGAAGTCGCCGACCCCCGCGATGCGCCAACCCGTGCTATCGGCAACTTCGAGGGACGGCTCAAAACTCGCAAAATTCGCCCTCTTTGCGCCACTCATATACCAGACCTGCGTGGCCCCACTGGCACCATTGTGCCACAGGATGTCCGGATTGCCGTCCCGATTGAAGTCACCCACTCCAGCCACCCGCCAACCAGAGCTATCGGTGACACTGAGAGACGCCTCGAAATTGTCAAAGCCCGTCCTCTCTGCGCCATTCAAATACCAAACCTGTGTGGCGCCACTGGGACCATTATGCCACAAAACATCCAAGCTGCCGTCCCGATTGAAATCGCCAATACCCACAATGCGCCAACCGGTGCTATCGGAGACATTAAGGGACGCGTCGAAGCTGGCGGCGCCGATTCTGCCAGCACCATTCATATACCAAACCTGGGTGGCCCCACTCGAACCATTGTGCCACAAGATATCCTGATTGCCGTCCAGATTGAAGTCGCCGGTCCCGACAACACGCCAGCCGGTGCTATCGGCGATACTTAGAGATGCGTCGAGCTGCACAACGCTCGTTCTGTGCTCGCCAACCATATGCCACAGCTGGGTGGCGCCGGACGCACCGTTGTGCCACAGAACATCATATATGGCACTCAGGTCCGTCTTTGTGTTGCTTGCCCAGATGGGCCCTGCGGCGTCGTAGACAACGAGATTCCCATCGTCTTGGAGATCGAGGGTTGCGCCTGGATGACCGTTCGTGGCCGAGTCCCACACATAGTCTCCCAGAGAGTAGAGGACAAGATTGCCGTCCCCTTGCATGATGGCGTAGGGACCTCGATAGGTGTTGGTGTTCGAGGCCCAAAGCGCCCTGTCCTCCGCAATCACGTACAGAACTAGATTTCCATCCGCTTGCATCTTAAGGCCAAAGCGCCCGTCGCAGGACACCAGACTCTCGCCTGCCATGAGGCCTTCGTCCGGCTTCAGAACTCCGCATTGAGTGGGTCGATGGGGCAGTGATCCAACTGGAACTCGGAAACCGTCAGTGCCTGGCAACTCGAGGTTTGGGTCACCATAGGGTGAGATGCCGTAGACGCGGAGATACTCGCCAGCGTGGCTTGCCATGAGGGGATTGAGCGGCACTCGGAAGCGATAAGCGGATCCGGTTGAGCTGCACGCATGAGCAACCGCTTGTTCACTTGCAACATCCGCCCGACCTGAAACAAGGGGCCCGGTGTTTCCGTAGACGTCAACGTTGATCGAGCTTGCGTCACCCTTGAGACAAGCCCAGCCTGACAGCCACCAGGCGCCGTCTGCCGCGGCGACGCCGTCAACGTACCCGGCTACCGTGCCATTGGTGGGCTCAAGGCTAGCCATCGTCAGACTCGCGTCATAGCCATTTGAGCCGAGTACAGCAGGGCTCGCGCCATCGATGCAGAGACTGATGGCTGCTGGAGAGATTGGCGCGTCAAGGTCCTCAAAGCAGCGGAGTGACGCCTGGGTGAGGAGTGTAATGTTCCGTGCGATTGCAGCGTCGAGCCGCGGCAGGTCGGCCTTGAACTTGTTGGTCGCCGCCATCTGGCCGGAGCCAATTGCTGCCTTGAGGGTCTGGACCCGGTCTCTCAGGGTGGCCTGCTCGAGCGCCCACTGTCGGAGATTCGTCCGGGCAGGGACGATTTCATCGGGAACTGAACGCGTGATGGGCGCCGTGTCTCCGAGCACCGTCCGCCAACTCGACCAGTAGTAGCGCAGCGCGGCAGGCTTATCGTTCATCCCGGTGACGAAGTCAGCGGAACCCGCGTAGGAGAGCACCTTGGTGACGACCGCGTCGCACTTGCTCATGTCGCCGATGCCACAATCGACAGCCCCTGCAGCGCCGAGTATCTCACCAATCGCGGCGACGTTCCCCCCTTTCTGGAATGCCTCGATGTGCACCATCGCCTTCCCTTTGAATGCGTCGATGTTGGCGGAGAAGGCAGCCTTGACGTCGGCCCAGGCATACTTGAAGCCCATCTTGGTCGTGAACTCGTTCTTCGTGGACTCCGAATCGAAGTCGATCCGGATGCTTACGAAGAGCTGGCCACCCTGATCGGTTTGAGCCAAGAAGTAGTCTCCGCATCGAGTGTACCAGTTTGTGGTCGTCTGCGGATCAACAAGGATCCTCCGCGAGAGCGGGTCGAGCATCTTGCTGCCGACGCCGTACTCGCTTCCGTAGGCGATTACGATCGAATACCCGTTCTCTTCTGTCTTGCGCTTGAAGTCGAATTCGGCGTTGCCTGAGATGATCTCAGCAACGCTAACGGTGCCCGACGCGGACATATCGAAGGACAGGGCCATTTGCTGCTTACTCATCGCAGCATCGAGATAGAGGCGGGAGTATGTGTTGGAGTAGTCCGTTAATTGACTCGACGCGCCAATGCAGAAATCGCGCAGCTCCTGAGTGATGTTGTCCAGGCCCCGGCCGAGGCCCGCCGCTTGAGACGTCGGGCCGGTAACGACCGTATCGGGCGCGAGCGCGGCGCGGGTGGAGGTCTGGTTTGCAGATTGTCCCGTGTCGGGCGACGGGGCGCAGGCTGCGAGGAGGACTGCGGCGCCAAGCAGAGGAGTCGCTAATCGAGGCTTCTTGGTTCTCGTTCTCATGGTACTTCCTTGTGGTGTGGTGAAGCGGTCGTCGGTGTTGGAACGCGTTTAGTGGCTATGCGATGGCGAAGTTCGCGTGTTTGGTTGATGTCTGGATGCGGCGCGCAGGGGCTCGGCGCCTTCCGCCAAGAGCGGCGCAGGTTTCATGTGCCTTGGACACGCGACCGACTCGGCGTGGGACATCAGCGCCCGACGATTCTCCAGCCCGTACTACCAGCGAGACTGAGTGCCGAATCGAAGTCAGCGGAGCCGATGCGACGTATGCCATCCATGTACCAAAGCCGCAACTGACCGCTCGCGCCATTGTGCCAGAGGATATCGGGATTGCCATCCTGATTAAAGTCGTCCGTCTCGACGACTGCCCAACCCGAGATATCGGGAAGGTTGAGTGACGAATCGAAGCCTACGCCCTCCACGCGTTGCAGCAACCTCGTCGTCGGTGTCGTCGGCGTCAGCGGCTCCATGTACCAGACCTGTAAGGCGCCACTCCCCCCATGGTGCCAGAGAATATCGGGCCTGCCGTCATGATTGAAGTCGTTGGTCCCCACCACTCTCCAACCCTCGCCATCGCGGACGTCCAGTCTTGAGTCGAAGTCGTAGAATCTGTCTCGTTCTATCCCTTTCATGCACCAGAGCTGCGTGGCGCCACTCGCCCCATTGTGCCAGAGGATATCGGCTCGGCCATCCTGATCGAAGTCATTCGTTCCGACCACGCGCCAAGCAATGCTGTCGGAAACAGTCAGCGAAGAGTCGAAGACCTCGGCGGAGCTTCGTGTCGCGGCGTTCATATACCAGACCCGCGTCGCGCCAGTGGCACTGTTGTACCAGATTATATCATCAGAGAAACCGTCTCCGTCGAAGTCGTTGATTCCTACCGGAGCCCAGCCCGTGCCATCGATGACATTGAATGAGGGATCGAGGCGAGCCAAGCCAATTCGCGCCCCGTCGCGCAGATACCAGACCTCAAGGGATCCGGTGATGCCGTTGTGCCAGAGGACGCTCGGTATGAAGGAGGTGTTCGAAGGGCCCTTCCCCATTCGAGCGAGGTCGCTTGCCCAAAGTGGAATGTCCGAAGCATCGGAGACGACCACGCTTCCGTCGTTTTGGAGCTCCAGGCGTGCCTCGGGATGACCATTCGTGGCCGTGGCCCATTTCGGGCGTCCTCTCGATATCCCGAGATATGTCGATAGCTCGTAGACAACGAAGTTCCCGTCTCCCTGCATGATGGCGGCGAATTGGCCGTTGCTTGTACCGCTCGAACCTGTCTGGGACGCCCAGAGGCAACCTCCGTCACTCGCGCAAAGGGCGAAATTTCCGTTGTCTTGCATCTCGAGCGAGTATCGCCCGTCGCACGACGAGAGACGCTGGCGAACCAGAAGGCCCTCACCCACCCCCAGACGACCGCACAAGGCTGGCGCCCTTGGGGAGTCGAGAGGCACCGTGCTCTCGAGTATGTTGGTGCCGCCCTCGAAAAGTGGGTCGAGGCAGGCTCCGCCGCACACCGCGAGGAGTCCAACACAGATCGCATGACGGATGGCACTTAACATGTTTCGATTCACCTGGATTCGTACAGCGCACTCACTGAGCCCTCCAACACCCGAAGCGACCAATCCTGCCAGATGTACGGCCTAGAATGATAGGAAATGCGGCCTCGATCCGCGAGGAGTCTGAAGACGCGGATCGAGGCTGTGACCCTCTAACGACTACTGCCATTGCTCAGCGATTGATGATCGACCAACCAGTCCCGTCTGTGATCGTGAGGGAAGAATCGAGGTTCAGGAAACTGCTCCGCCATACTCCATTCATGAGCCAGATTTGCGAGGCCCCGCTGGTGCCGTTGTGCCAGAGGATGTCTGGGTGACCGTCTCGGTCGAAGTCGTTTGTTTCGGCGACGCGCCATCCAGTGCTGTCGGCGACAGTGAGGGAAGCGTCGAAGTTCTCAGCCCCGATCTGGAGCACGCCATTCATGTACCAGACTTGAGTCGCTCCGCTGGTACCGTTGTGCCACAGGATGTCGGCGTGACCGTCGCGATTGAAGTCGTTCGTCCCGACGACTCGCCATCCGGTATTGTCGGCAACGTTGAGCGAGGGGTCGAAATCCGCATAGCCGATACGGGCTGCGAGATTCATGTACCAAACCTGTGTCGCACCGCTGGCTCCATTATGCCAGAGGATGTCGGGATGGCCGTCTTGATTGAAGTCGTTCGTCCCCACAATGCGCCATCCGGTGCTGTCGGCAACATTGAGGGAGGAATCGAGGGTAGAATAGGCAGCTCGCGCCGAGCCGTTCATGTACCAAATCTGGGTAGCTCCGGTGGTGCCGTTGTGCCACAGAACGTCCGACAGACCGTCTTCGTCGAAGTCGCTGATTCCAACGGCGGTCCAGCCAGTGTTGTCGGCGACAGTGAGGGAAGAATCGAAGTTAGAGAGGCCGCTTCGAAGCGCGCCGTTCATATACCAAACCTGCGTGGAGCCAGAGCTGTTGTGCCAATGAATTTCCGGCAATGTCGGCACGTTCGGCCCGTTCGGCTTGTCGACCAGCACGTAGGCCGCGAGGCCCAAGCTCGGATCGGTGATGAAGCTGTACGCAAGCCACCCGTATCCGCCCGAGCCCCAGCCGGTTCCCCACGAATTGATCAGCTTGAAGGCTTGTCGGCTGTCGTCATACCCAATGATTGCATTCGCGTGGCCGCCACGACTGCAGGGCGCGACCATGCAGCTCGGCGGCCTCGTGCCTGCCGCCGTGTCGTAAACGGTGTTGGTCGAGCTGTTGAGCGCGTCATAGTCCGGCAAGACGTTGAACGCGACGATGACGGCGTTTCCTCCGGCCAGTATGTTCTTGATGTTCTCCGTGGATACGCTCAGTGTGTTCCATGACTTCGCCTTGAAGTAGCTGGCGCGCCGAATGGAATCCGTCGTCGGCTGGGTCACGAAGTCGTTCGCATTGTACGGGAAGTCCTGAAGCGTGTCGGCGCCGCGATTCACGAGGAGATTCAGCGCGTCCGAGACGTACGAGCCCTTGTCGACGCCCGAGTTGATTTGGTTGTATATCCAGGAGGGCGAGAATTGGTGATTGCTCGAAGACGGTGCCCATTGGTTCTCGGTCACCTCTTGGAGCGTCTTGGTTGCATACCCGACCGCCCAGGCGACACAGGAACCCTGCGCTTGCTGATTCCCCGGCGGCGCCGTTCTGCTCGTGAGGTCCACCGAGGCCGGCAGAACCGCGGCGTTGGCGAGTCTTGGTGTTGACAGCATCTTCGACGCGAGCTGGGCTGGACTATCGGGAATGGCGCCCAAGGGGTGTAGGGCCGTCAAATAGTACGTGCTGCTGTCGATCTCGACGATCGCGGCGTCGCCCTTCTGCGCGGGGTCACAGGCGCCCAATAGCGATACCAATGCCGCAGTTGTCAGGCCCGACATGTTAAGCGAAGGAAGCCTTCTTTTTGATGTCGCAATTCTCTTGAGGGTCGTTTCCAATGGGTGTGCTCTCTGCGCTCAATGAGGGTTCACTTCATGACTGCGACTCATGTTGCGAGCCTTTGACTCTCGACGAGCGCAGTTGGGGACATCAAAAGGTGAAGACCACCCCCAAAGAGGCGGAGAGTCGTGGAACCACCGGCAGGCCGGTGACCCTCTTCACCGCCACCACACCGCCGCTGCCGCCCAGGAGCAGGTCCAAGGGTCCGATGAGCTTCACGCGACCCTCGAGCCCGAGACAGACGTCGAGCGCCAGGCTCACGCGATGCGAGCGATCAGGGAGCTCGTTCTGCAGCACCAGCACCGGGCCGGTGGTGAGGTCGAGCGCGAGGCTCCAGGGACCCCACGAGAATCGGTGCCCCGCGCCGAGCCGCAGCTCAAGCTCCGTCTGTAGGAAGCCGTCCGTCTGCGAGCGAGCACCGCTCCAGCTTGCTGTTACCAAGAGCTGATTGAGCGGACCCCACGAGTGTCCGGTGAGACGAAGCCGCGCCTCGACGCTCGGTTGAAGGCCGAGGCCAACCACGAGCCCCGACGCGACGCCACCTGAGACTGACATCCCGAGGTGTGTTTCCTCGCCGCCCTTTCGCGCCACCCGCTCGGAGGACATCCGCGCGAAGTCTGCGCCCGACACGATCACCTCGCCTTCCGGGGGCACGACGACCGTTTGATCCAGCACGCCTTGCGCCGTGCGGAGCTGGACGCGATAGGCACCTTGAGGAAGCGCGAGCGACAGCGCCCCCTCACCTTTGTCGACGTCGGCGAAGACCTCTCCGGTCGCCTTGGCCACCACCAGCCAGCGGCCCGGCGTCTGCACCTGCAGTTCGAGCCTGGAGGTGTTCTTGAGCAGCTCGGCCATCACCAGCTGGCCTGCTCCCCGGAGATCCACCGAGAACGAGGGGCGCTGCACTCCGCCGCGGGAAGCGAAGGTGGCCTCGACGGTCCTCGCCCAGGCCCAGGCGTATGCTTCCTCGAGCGTCACCTTCCCGTCGCGTGAGACATCGGCGGCGCCGCGCAGCCCAGCCACCAAGTAGTGGGTGAAGTAGCTCCCTTGAAGCGAGTCGCTCTCTTGGGCGTACTCATCCATGCCAGAGGACGAGATCAACACTCGCCCTTCGATGCTCGTGGCCTCGACCTGTGTCACCGGGCCTTCTCGCGGCTTGAGCCCCTTGAGGCGGGTGACTCGACCGGACTGACAGGCGTCGACCACCAAGAGGCCGACCCGCACGGGCGCAGAGGTCACAAAGTGGACGAGTTCCTGGAGCGGCAACTCGGTGCCTCCCAGGTGCAGGGACCCTTCGGAGGCGTGCGACGACACATACACGACGAGCCTCTCATGTGGCCCGTCGCGCATGCTCGACTTGAGGTGCTGGAGCGCCGCTCGGAGCGACTCGGCACTCGCTCCCAGCAGCTCGGTGACGTTCGCCTCGGGAAACCCACCCACGTCGATCAGCGCGCGCTTCATCCGAAGGGCATCGTGCTCAGCATAGCGGAGCTGCTCTTCCTCCCCGAGGCCGCGGTTCGTGCCCACCACGAGGGCGAAGCGACCGCCGTCCGCTTCCGCTGGCACGCCGAGGAGGACCGCCGCGAGGGACGCCAGAGCGCCAGCCATGCTTGACCAGGACGCATGGGCAGGGCCACGTGCGCGGCGCTCCTTCGGTGCCGTTTTCCACACGGGGTCCATTGCGCGAAGAGCCCGACAGCTCACCGAACCGAACGGACCCACGCTCACGCTTCGTCACCTTCCCGCGAGCGCGCCTCGCTGGGGAACAGGGCTTTCACCGTGGGTTGGCCGAGAGACACCGTGACCTCAATCAGCTTCGACCGGGCACCTGGCGGCAATATTTCCCAGACCACGTGTGCCTCCGTGAACCCCGTTGCTCATCATTGCCCATTGAACTGTGGTCTGTGCCTCATGCCGGTAGCTCCCAAGGACCTCTTTGACGCATGAGCCTCGGCGCGTGAGACATTGCCTCGTATGCGCTGCAGTAGGTGCATCGGACTGAAGCACCCCGACGAGCATCGTCTTCCCTTAGCAGTGCTCATGCCGCCCGCGTCAAGCGGCGAATTGGACCCGCGAGCGCGATTCTTCCTGCTTGTTCTCATTGTTTGAGAAAGCAGCACAGGACCACCCTTCAGAGCAAAGAGGGCAGACAGCCGAGCACCGATGGTGGTGTCCCTGCGTCAGGCGATCGCCGACGAGGAGTGCTCCAGGCCACCGAATGCGCCGCATATTGAGAACATCCAGTGTTTCGAACATGCGAACCGGTGACGGGGCCGCGCGGAAGGCTCGGCTCCCGATTCAATGAGAGGCGTTCGGCCATCTTCAAGGTCTACTGGTGACATCGCACCTGCATCCGAACGCCTGGCCTACTCCTGAGGCCCCGTCTTCTGGAGCGTCTCGTCGAGCCGCTTGGCCTGCTCGTCCTCGATGCGCGTGGCCGTCTTCCGCACTTGGTCCAGCGCAGGCTTGGGCCCCGCCTCGGCGCCGGCCACCATGCCACGGCTGTACACCACCTTGTACGCAATGAAGGCCACCACCACCAACCCGAGCACCAGCGTCACCATCCGGCCCATGAGCGCCTCCTTGAACGGCGCGACTCTACACCTCCCACTCGGGGAGCGCGCTCAGAGACCCCTCGTGGAGCCGCCAGGTGCCCTGAATGCCCTCCCGCGCGGCATCGAGGCCCTCGAGCTTCCGCACCGACGCCACATCGCACTCCTTGCAGAACAGCAGCAGCTCCCGCAGCCCGAGGTACACCCGGTACGGACCCGGCCCCACCACCCGCTCGATGACCGCCTGGTGCGACGCGGTGAGGAGCCTCGCCGGGTCATGCCCGTCTCCGTGCGCCAGCGCCCACAGCCCCGTCGGCGTCACCGAGAGGCGCAGCGCTCCCTGCTCGAGCTCCAGCGCCCTGACGTCGGTGGGCCGGGCCTCCAGGTTCTTCCACGCGGCCTCATCGAGCTGCTCGAGGGAAATGCGCCACGTATCGAGGAGACCCTCAGGCACATACAGCACCACCTCGGGGTCATCGACGGCGTAGAAGTACCACAGCCCCGCCGGGCCCTCGCGCCGCGCGGCTCCCAGGCCCCGCTCGAGGAAGGCCGAGTCGCGCACCACCGGCAGCACCCTCGACAACAGGTGCACCCGCCCAGGAGGCAAGCCCAGGCTCCGCTCGGCCAGCTCCTTGGCGAAGAGCTCGGCCGACTCCTCGATGCTCCTCCCTGAGCTGTTCGCCTCGCGAAAGAGCGACTCCAAGTCCAGCCGGGCGACTCCACCACGGCCCAGCCTCAGCAGCAGATAGCCCTTCTGCAGCAAGTGCGGAGTCGACTGCTGCTTGAGCCGTTCCACCAGCGCCCGCTCGAATTCTCCCTGGCTCGGCCGGCCCCTCAGCTCGGCCGGCTCGGCTCCGTCAATCTCGACCAGCAACAGCTGGGCCTCGGTGTCGAACGCGTCGATGCGCAGCACCTCTTCCAGGAGCCCCCGGGCCCGGCCCCACTCGGCCCGCCGCAGCGCCACGGTGGCCAGCGCCTTCATCGGCTCCGGGTCCTTCGGGTTCAGCTCCAGCGCCCGGTTGAGCGGCACCTCGGCCTCCATCCACTTCTCCAGGCTGATGAGGGCGCGCCCCAAGGCCAGGTGCACCTGCAGGTCTCGAGGGAAGTCGCGGCGCAGCCCCTCCAACAGCCCCACCGCTTGGTGCAACTCGTCGGCGTTGATGAGGGCCTGGGCGATGGTGGTTCGAAGCAGCGGGCCATCTTCGCCCTGCGCCGCGCGACGCAGCACATCGAGCTCACCATCGCTCAGAGGCTCACCATTCCAAACTTTGACGCGAATCCGCTCCAGCACCTCGCCTACTGTAAACGAGCAGCGAGGGAAGGAGGTAGCGGGTGTTGCAGGACCTTGCCCGGGTGAAGCCGTGCGACGGGGCTGCTACTGAGAAGGCCATGACGACGAAGCGAAAGGTAACCCTCATCAATGGTGATGGCATCGGTCCCGAAGTCGTGGACGCCACGCGGAAGGTGCTCGAGGCAGCCCAGTGTCCCCTCGAGTACGAGTACCACGACGCTGGCGCCGAGGTGGCCAACAAGTTCGGCACCAATCTCCCTCTGGAGACGGTCGAGGCCGTGATGCGAACGGGTGTCGGTCTCAAGGGCCCCACGGCGACGGGCATCGGCATCGGCCAGGGCCGCGGTCGGCTCGTCCATGATCACCAGCTTCGCGTCCTGGGAGAGCGCCTTCGCGATCTCGACCCGCTGCCGCTGGCC
>PMBV01000116.1 GCA_003153055.1 Myxococcales bacterium | reverse complement strand
TCTGCCTCGCGACGGGCCTTCTCCTCAGCTTCGCGACGGGCCTTCTCCTCAGCTTCGCGACGGGCCTGCTCCTCAGCTTCGCGACGAGCCTGCTCCTCTGCCTCGCGGCGGGCTTGCTCCTCGGCCTCGCGACGGGCTTGTTCCTCTGCCTCGCGACGGGCCTGTTCCTCCGCTTCGCGACGGGCCTGCTCCTCGGCCTCGCGACGCGCCTGCTCCTCCGCCTCGCGACGCGCCTGCTCCTCCGCCTCTCGACGCGCCTGCTCCTCTGCCTCGCGGCGGGCCTTCTCCTCGGCCTCCAGGCGTGCCCTCAGCTGCGCCTCTCGCTCGGCCCGCTCCTCGGCCTCCTGCCTGGCGATCGCCTCAGCCTCACGGCGGGCCCACTCCTCCGCCGCCTGACGAGCCCGCTCCTCCTCCTGACGCCGCTCCCACGTCTCGGAGTCCATCCACTCGACCGCCCCACTTCGAGCAAGGAGGGCGAGCAACCCTCGGCGCTGAGGCTCGACCTCGGCAAGAGGCCGCCACTCCCGGAGCTCATCGAGCCATGCCCGGTCGTTGGCATCCACCAACCACCGATCCAACTGGTCGGTGCGCACCAAGCGGACCAATCCTGGGGGCGTGCTGATGGCGCCCAGCGACTCCCACGCCGTCCGCACCACGCGAGCGCCTGGCACGACGACCTGCTCCGTGACCTCGGCGGGCTCGAAGTGAACCTGCTCGGTCTGGCCGAGGAGCTGTCGGACGCTGGCGAGGACGCGTTCGGTCTCGGCGTCATCATTCGACACGCCAAGCTCCTCGAGCATCTGGCCCGAAGGCGAGCTCGCCTCACCGCTGGCCCACAAGGCGTCGAGTTGGCCGAGGTCGAGCCGGCCGGCGCCGATGAGCGCCGCGACGGGCGACTGGAATCCAAATTGGAGGTCCAGGGACACGAGATCCCCGTTCCGAAAGCCGATCCTCGAGGTTCGATCACCCCGAATACACGTCACCCAACCGGTGGCCCGTTCCTGGTGGGCCCGTAAGAGCGCCTCGGCGACCTCCACATTTCGAACCATTGCCCCTTGATCTTACCCGCAAAGTTGCCGCAGCGCCTCATAGGCGACGACTCCGACCGCCGTGGACAGGTTGAGCGATCGCCGGTCCTCGAGCATGGGAATCGTGACGGCCGTGCCCAGGCCCGAGGCCAGGATCTCCTCCGTAAGCCCGGTGGTCTCGGCGCCGAAGACGAGGTGGTCGCCGGGGTTGAAGCGCACCTGCCACAGGCCTGTTTCAGCCCGGGCGCTGAAGAAGAAGCGGCGGGCGGGCTGGGTATCATCGGCGTAGGCCTGCCATGAAGGGTACAGGCGCAAGAAGACCTTGTCCCAGTAGTCGAGGCCCGCGCGTTTGAGCTCCTTGTCGGCGATCGAGAAGCCCAAGGGCTCGACCAAGATGAGCTTGAGCCCCGTACAGGCGCACAGCCGCGCGACATTGCCCGTGTTGGGAGGGATCTGGGGCGACACGAGGACGAGCGTGGGAGGATTCGAGGGGAGCGAGAGCTTCGCGGTAGGCTGCACGACACATGCGCTACCGCGTGACCAACCTGACGCGCAACACGTTGCTCGCCGACCGAGCGGGGCGCGCGGACACCTTTGCCCGCCGCTTGAAGGGGCTCATGGGCATCACGACCTTCTCTGTCGGCGACGGTTTGCACATCGAGCCCTGCACTGGAATTCACACCTTCTTCATGCGAATCCCCCTTGACGCGATCTTCCTGGACGCCAGCCTCGAGGTGATCGCCGTATGCCACACGCTGGCCCCCTGGAGAGTGAGTCCGGTTTACCTCCGCGCTCGGTCGGTGCTGGAGCTCCCTGCCGGGACCACGCGAGCCAGCAGCACCCAAACAGGGGACCGGCTGTGCTTCGAGCCGTCGAGACCGGAAAACCTTCCTTTACGTGTCGATGGCCAGTTGGCAGACTGATTCGACGTTGTCCTTTCCCATGCGCATCGAGATCTCCGGCCAGACCCACGTCGGAATGAAGCGGAACCACAACGAGGACAACCTCCTCTTGTTGCCTGAGGAGCGCCTCGTCGTCGTCGCCGACGGCATGGGGGGTCACTCGTCGGGAGAAGTCGCCTCCAAGATCGCCGTCGACGAGATGGCCGAATTCTTCCGGATGACGAGCCAGGACGAAGACATCACCTGGCCGTACAAGATGGACAAGCACCGCAGCTACGACGAGAACCGCCTGGCGACCGGCATCAAGCTGGCCAACATGCGCATCTTCGAGAGGGCGACGGCAGAGCAGAAGTACAAGGGCATGGGCACGACCATCGTCTCGGTGTACTTCGCCCGCGACACGGACGTCATCGTCGGCCATGTGGGCGACAGTCGGGTCTACACCTTCCGTGACGGCAGCCTCAAACAGGTGACCGAGGATCACTCCCTGCTCAACGACTACCTCAAGGCCAAGAAGTTGACCCCCGAGGAGATCGAGAGCTTCCCGCACAAGAATGTCATTGTCCGTGCGCTGGGCATGAAGGACATCGTGCAGGTCGACCTCAACCGAGTCGAGCCCAAGGAGGGCGACATCTTCCTGCTCTGCTCCGACGGGCTCTCGGGCATGGTGACCGACCAGCAAATCGAAGAGGTGCTGGCGACGCAGAGCGACCTCAACAAGGCCTGCGCCTACCTCATCGATCTCGCCAATGCGAACGGCGGGAACGACAACGTGACCTGCGTGCTGGCCCAGTTCCACAAGAGCTGAATTAGATCGTCGGCACCACGAGCCCTCCAGGGGCGACGATGGCGTCCTCGAGGTGCTGGCCCTCGGGAACCTCCGCTCCGTCGAGCACCGCGACCCGGTTGAGCCTCGCTCGAGCCCCGACCCGCGCCGTCGGCCCGACCGAGACCGCCGCCCCGAGCTGAGCTCCCTCGGCCACGGAGCAGCCAGCCCCCAGCCACGCGGGACCAGTGATCTGCCCTCGCTCCAGCCCAGCGGTTGGGTGAGCCCAGACACGGGGCGCTCTCGCAACGAGGCCGAGGAACGGGTCAGCGGCGCCGAAGCGATCGGTGCGGACCTGGCCAAAGAGGAGCGCCTGGTGCGCAGCGGCGTACCTCCGGGGCGTGCCGAGATCGGACCAGAAGGCGTCGCGCTCTTCGAGCCGGTGCCCCCGAATGACGAGCCCCTTGGCCATGAGGCGAGGGTAGACGTCTCGGTTGATGTCCTCGGGGCCAGAGGGAGCCATGAAGTCGAAGACCGCCGGGCTCATCACGTGAACGCCGCTGAAGTGCCACGGAGTGAGGCCCCGACCTCCGGGCCCGAGCCCAGCAATGCGCCGGACGCACCCGACCTCATCGACCTCGACGGCGTTGTACGTCTCACCTTCGGGCATGGGGAGGAGCACCATGGTGGCCGCCGCCCCACTCCGTCGGTGGGCCTCGATGACGGCGCCCAAGTCCACCGAGAACAGGACATCGCCGTTGAGCACCACGAAGTCTTCGGAGCCGAGGAACTGGCGGAGGCCTCGAATGCCACCTCCGGTGCCTTGCAGGGTCTTCGCCTCGTGCACCACCTCGAGCGGGAGCCCGACCCGGGCGCACTCGGCGGTGGCGGTCGCGGCCATGCGCTCGGGCAGGTGGTGGGTGTTGATGCCGACGGCCGTGACTCCAGCGCGCCGGAGCGTGGCGAGCGCGTAGCGGAACAAGGGCGCCCCCAAGAGCGGCAGCGCAGGCTTGGGCCACTGGGTGCTCAGCGGCGCCAGGCGGGTGCCCAGCCCGGCACACAGCACCATGGCCTTCATCAGGCGAGCTCGGGCACGTAGCGGGCGACGATGCGCCGCAGGTCGTCGAGCTCGCCCACTCGCTCGAGCGCGGTGCGCACGTAGCGGAGCGAGGCGGGGATCGACACCAGGAAACCGGGGTTGCCTTTGACTCGGTTGATGTACTCGAAGCGGCCGGCGTCCTTCATCTTGCGCTGGACGGTGAGCAGATCGAAGAAGGCCTTGAACGTCGGCGCGTCGATGCGCTCGTGGGTGAGCTCCTCGAAGGCGATGATGTACTCGTCGAGCATGGCATCGACGAAGTCGCGCCCGAGCTCGACGTAGCTGTCGCGCAGGAGCGCCACCAGGTCGTACTGGCGAGGGCCCTGCAGGGCGTCTTGAAAGTCGATGACGATGAGCTCGCCACCCTTCACCATCAGGTTCCGGCTCTGGTAGTCGCGGTGAGTGAAACCACGAGGGGCCTCGGCCAGTCTCCGGGCGATGCTCCGGAAGATGCCATCGAGCTCGCTGCGTTCGTCGGAGGTCGGCTTCTTTCCGCTCCAGATCTCCAGGCCCCACTCGCGAAAGTGGTGCAGCTCCCAGTCGTAGAGGTTCTCGTCGAAGTCACGGGTGAAGGCCAGGCATTGGAGATCGCGGTCGCGCTCGGCTCCGGCGCGGAGTCGTGCCAAGAGCCGCACCGCGTCGCGGTACATCGTCGCCTGCTCCCTCGAGGCGAGGGCCTGCTCGAAGGTGACGTCGCCCAGATCCTCGAGCACGAGGACACCCGCCTCGAGGTCCGCCCGGTGAATGAGTGGCACCCGAATGCCCAGGCGATCGAGGTAGCGATGCACGTTGATGAAGGGCAGCTCGGTGGGTGCCGCGCCGCTGACCGCTTCTTCGCTCACCTTGAGCGACTCGAGCGGCATCACCATCAGAACGTAGGACCGCGGCGGCGTTCCCAGGCGGTAGTACGAGCGGTTACTGGCGTCGCCCTTGAGCTTGACGACGGGCCCGGCGACCGGTGACCCGGTAGCTCGCTCGACTTGGGTTCTGAGGAGTGAATCGAGATCCATGAAATCAACGCTCCCGCGTGAGGGGCAACTGCTCGAACGGCACGGCGAGCAACGTGGAGAAGCCAAGCACCCGAGGGGGCACCTTGGCGAGCGACTCCCTGCTGAAGCCCCGGCTGGTCACGGTCGGCACCATGGTACGCCAAGACACGCCCGATGACGTCATTCGTGATGAAGGAGGCACAGGCAGCGTCCGCGGTGAGGCGCGGCCCCGGTAGGCCCGCGGGCGACTCGAGAGACCTGGGTGATGACGACCTCACACGCGGTGCACCGTTCCTTTCCGTGCGCCGCCGAGGGAGAATGTTCTGGCGAGGTCACCATGCACCTGCTCGTCCTGTTGATGTCCCTGGGAGCGCCTCTCGAGGCTGAGCTCACCAAGGTGGTGTCTCCCAGCGCCAGCGGCGTCACCATGGCGACAGTGCCCCAGCTCGGGCTGGCTCGCGCCGAGGGGCTGTTCGGGCTCGGCACGGTCGGCCTCGAGGTTGCTGGCTGGGGCATCTTCCTCAAGGGGACCGACGGGTTCTCCCGAGGCGGGTGGCTCGGCGTTCACCTCGATGCGCTCGAGACCGATGCCGTGCGCATCGAGGCTTCGGTGAGGGTCTTTCTCGCCCAGCCTGACCCCGCCGCCAACGCCGTCGCGGGCCTGGGCGGCGTCGCGAGGAGCCGCATCACCGTCTTTCCTTGGCTCTTACTGAAGCCCGATTTCGATCTCACCTGGCTGGGCCCGTTGGTGACCGCTCGGCTGGCCAATGAGCTGGTGCTGCGATCGGGCGACTGGCGCCTGGGGCTCTGTGGGGGAGCCCAACTCTGGAGCCGCGACGAGGCGGTCATCGCGGCCTTCGGCGCCTCGCTCTCCTTCGGCTGGCGGCACCAGTTCGGCGCCACGGGCTTGGAGATCGCCGGGGCGGTCGCGCTGGCCCGAGATCCCTCGTTCCTCTTGAAGCAGCCCGTGCTCCAGACCCCGCGCGACCAGATGGCGTTGTGGGCCGGCCTCAGCGTCTCGGTGCTGGGCGACAAGAGCTGGGGAGCATTCTGACGGGGCTCTCAGCGCCACGACGCGCTGAGGGTCGTTCCGCCAGGTGAGCGCCCCTCGACGACCGTCACCTGGCATTCGTGGGCCCCGAGGACCTCGCAGGCAGCCTCGAGGAGGCCGACGAGGAAGCCGGCCTGCTCTCGCTCCTCGACGAAGACCTCGACCCCGGAGTGGCCCCGGACCGTGATGGACAGAGCCACTGGGCTGTCGGTGAGCCGGCCGGCGATCTGCTGCAGCGCGCGGCGAGGCCCGAGGAGCCGTGCCATGGTGAGCCAGGGCCCCCGAAACACATGACGGGCTTGGAGCGAGGCGACGACGTGACGCCCGAATCGCCGGAGCTGCTCCTCTGTCGAGTCGTGGGGAAACAACGCCGTCGCGGTGAGCGCCACCGCCCGGTACCAGACCTCGCGGGGGTACGTCGGCTCGAGCGCGACGGGGGTCAGATCGAGCCCCGCGCGAGCCAGCTCGCCCCTCAGCTGCTCAGACACGTCAGACGCCAGCGCGTGTCGAAACACCCCGTCGACGAGCTTTCCGGAGATGGGCCGACTCATCGGGTAAACCGCAGCTCGAGGGGTTGGTTCTTGCCGAAGGTCTCGGAGACCCGGGGTCGCTCTTCCCTCCCCCAGTAGATCTCGGCGACACCGCCACACGCGCTCTTCACCCAAAGCGCTGGAGCCCCCAGCGGCACCGGCAAGAGATCACCCGTGCGGACCTGGACCGGCCCGGGCTCGATCTCCGCCACGCAGGTCGCGCTCATGTACAGGCGCAGGTAACTGCGCCCCTCTTCTCTCGGCGGAATCGGGGCGGGAGGGATCGGGCCTGGGTCGACGGGGGCCTTGGGTGGCTCGGGGCTCCTGGTGATGATGAACGAGGTACCCGAGGGCGGCTGAGTGACGCCCGCGTCGGCAGCGCTGCGCTGGGCCCGAGTCGAGGCGAAGCACCTGGGCGGCAGCCCATTGCCATCATCGGAGCGCTCGAGAACGCCCAGCTCGAAGTCGGTCAGCCTCGCCATCAACACGCACTGCCGAGTGACCCGCGACTTCCACGGGACGAAGGCCTCTTGCAGACAGCGCTCACAGCGAACGTTTCGCTCGTCATCGGCCTCGAGCTCGGTCTCGCGATCCTTGACCGCGAGCCGCCGAAGCACCTCAGAGGGCCCAACGGGGGTGCAGCGACACGCGCGGAGCTCGCGAGAGACGAGGAAACCGCTGAGCCAATCTTCGTCGAGCTCGACCCTCGCCCGCTCGGCGGCCAGCGCCTGCCAGGTGGCCTGCATGGTCGGAGCAGCGGTCCGCGCGGTGGGCCCCTCCATCGTCACCGTCGCCCCCATGGTGAGGCCGAGGGCCTCCATCGCCCCGTCGCTCAGGCGCGCGACGGCCGAGCCGGGAACCACGATGGTCCCTCCGTCGATCGACACGGGGCGATCGACCGACAGCCCCCGGTTGGTCGGATCGACCGTGGCCCGCGCCACGGCCTCGGTGCAGCGAAGCCCCTCGGCGTAGAGCCAGGTGCGGTAGTTGGCGTACTCACTCTGGGCCTGGCTGGCGAGGCGAGCCCAATCCATTCTCGCCTGTGCTTGGGCGAAGAGCGCGCTGCGCTGCCGGGCCCCGCACTCTGCCGAGCTCACCGGCCGCTCCGACAAGCCCGAGCGCTTGGGCAGGTAGCGAGCGCCGAGGAAGGGCCGCTCGAGGTCCTTGAGCGCGTCGCCGAGGAGCGTGGTGAGCTCGGGGGCCAGGGCCTCACGGGCGAGGCGGCAGGCCTCGAGGGCCTTGGCGCAGTCGCCCACTGGCTCGTGGGTGGGAGCCGGATCGTTCGCCCCACCCGTCCAGCGACCGGAGGGATCGAAGCACCAGGTCGCGACGGAGTCGAGGCCCACCGAGAGCGCGCCCGACCGCTGAGCCAAGGTGGTGAGGGCAGTGACATCGCGCGTCGGCGGAGCGCGACACACCTCTGGCAGCTCCGCGGCACTCACCAGCAGACTCACCGTCACCGCGAAGAGCATCAGGCTGCGTCGAGCGCGGCTGCGAGATCATCGACGAGATCGGCCGCGTCTTCGATGCCCACCGACAGTCGAATGAGTCCGTCGGTGATGCCGAGCCGTTCGCGGGTGTCTTTGGGGATCGAGGCGTGAGTCATGATGGCCGGGTGCTCGATGAGGGACTCTACGCCTCCCAGCGATTCTGCGCAGGCAAAGACCTTCACCGATTTGAGAAACCGACGCGCCGCCTCAAGGCCGCCCTTGATGTCGAAGGTCATCATGCCTCCGAAGCCTTTCATCTGACGCTTGGCCAGCTCGTGCTGCGGGTGGCTCGACAACCCCGGCCAGGTGACCGTGCTCACTTTCGGATGACGGGTGAGGAAGTCGACCACCTTGGAGGCATTCTGCACATGTCGCTCCATGCGAACGTGGAGCGTCTTGAGGCCACGCAAGACGAGGAACGCATCCATCGGCCCGGGGACGGCACCGACGGCATTCTGGAGGAAGGCGATGCGGCTGGCGAGATCGGCTCGGCTGGTGGCGACGAAGCCTCCCACCACGTCGGAGTGACCGTTCAGGTACTTGGTCGTCGAGTGGGTGACGACGTCGATGCCGTGGTCCAGCGGGCGCTGGAAGTAGGGCGTCATGAAGGTGTTGTCGCACACGCTGACGAGGCCGTGCTTGCGGGCGATCTCCGCGGAGCGCTCGAGGTCGATGAGCTTCAGCATGGGGTTGGTGGGGGTCTCGACCCAGATCATCTTCGTCTTGGGGGTAATGGCCTGCTCGATGTTCTCGGGCCGGGTCATGTCGACGAACGAGAAGGAGAGGCCCTGGCGCTGGAAGACCTTGTCGAAGAGCCGAAAGGTGCCCCCGTAGACGTCGTCGCTCACCACCACGTGGTCTCCGTGATCGAGGAGGTGCATCAAGGCGTCGGCCGCGGCGCACCCCGAGCCGAAAGCGGCCCCGAAGCTGGCGCCCTCGAGGGCGGCGAGGCAGCTCTCCAGCGCCAGGCGAGTGGGGTTCTTGGTGCGGGAGTACTCGTAGCCCTTGTGCTCGCCGGGGCCGTCCTGAACGTAGGTCGAGGTCAGGTAGACGGGCGTCATGATGGCACCGGTCGAGGGGTCTGGCTTTTGCCCGGCGTGAATGGCGAGGGTGTCGAAGCGCATGCCGTGGACTCACCACAAAGCGCCGCCCGATGGAAGCCGGCGCCATGCTATCCCGTGGGGTGAATGTCGACGGACCTCGAGCGCCGGTTGGAGAAGAACTGGAAGCACCGAAAGCGGTGGGCCGAGCGGGCTTCGCTGACCGCCTTTCGGGTCTACGATCTCGACATTCCCGAGTGGCCCTTCGCCATCGATTGGTACGCCGGCTCGGTGCACGTGATGGAGTACCCACGGCGAAAGCAGCTCAAGGACGGCTCCCTCGAACTGGCGCGGCAAGAGGTCTTGCGGGCCTGCGCCGCGGTGCTCGCGGTGAGCCCCGAGCGCCTGTTCACCAAGACCCACGCCCCTCAACCCTGGGGCCGGGCCCAGTACCAGCGGGTGTCGCGCGCCGGTGCCACGGTCTTAGTTCAGGAGCACGGCCTCACCTTCGAGTGCAACCTCTCCGACTACCTCGACACCGGGCTGTTCCTCGATCACCGGGAGACCCGGGCCCGCGTCGGGCAAGAGGCCAAGGGCGCCCGCTTCTTGAATCTCTTCTCGTACACCGGCGCGTTCACCGTGCACGCGGCAGCCGGGGGCGCGGCCGAGACGACCTCGGTGGACCTCTCGGCCCAGTACAGCGAGTGGGCGGCCCGCAACCTCGCGCTCAACGGGGTCGAGGTGGGCGCCCGCCACCGGGTGGTGACGGCCGACGTCCTCGGTTGGCTCGAGACGGCGCGGGGGCCGTACGATCTCGCCGTGGTCGACCCGCCGACCTTCTCGGCCTCGAAGAAGATGGGCCGCCGCTTCGAGGTGCAGCGCGATCACCGGCGACTGTTGGAGCAGGTCCAGCGGCTCCTCGCCCCGGGAGGCACCCTCTATTTCTCGACCAACTTCCTCGACTTCGAGCTCGACCCGGCGCTCGATCCAACCGAGGAGCTCACCCCCAGGTCGATCCCCGAGGACTTCCGGCGCACCGTGCACCGCTGCTGGAGGCTGGTCACCGGCTCCGAGAAGCCGCGGGGGGCGGCGCCGACGCCCGGGGCGCGCCGACGACCCTGAAGGCGCCCCAGAGGAAGACGAGGAACACGACCGCCGCCAGGAGCATTCGGGTACCGAAGGTGGTGCCTTGGTGTACCCCGGAGACGCCCACGAGCTCGCCTGAGTAGCGCGCGGCGCGGAGAAAGCTGTCGGTCGTCGCGGAGCTGGGGCCGGTGAGGACCACGCCGAGCTGCGGGTCGAGGAGCCGGAGCTCGACGGCCTTGGCTGAGTCCACCGCCCAGGCGATCGCCTCCTCGAGCGCGCTGGGGTCCTCGTCGAGCGGCACTCTGAGCTCGAGGGCGATGGGCACCCCACCCTCGCGGAGCGCCGACACCTCCACTTCCCTCGAGGGCAACACCACGGCCCACTGCTCGCCCCGCCGCGTGAGCCCCCGGGTCGAGAGCGCGTCGATCACCGCCTCGAGCTGGAGCACCGCGTGAGGCTCGCGCACTTGGAGCAGGAGATCGTACGAGCGCACCGTGGTCGCCTCCGTTGGGGCGCTAGCCAACGACGCGGTTTCGGCCCGCGCGCTTGGCCTTGTAGAGGTTCTGATCGGCCACCTTGATGAACTGCCCGAGGTCGGTCATGTCGGCGGTGAGGTCGGCCACGCCCAGTGAGATGGTCACCTGAATCGGCTTTCCCTCGAAGGCGAAGGGGTGCGCCTCGACGACCTTCCTCAGCTTCTCGGCCAAGGTTCGGGTGTTCTCGGCGCCCGACTCGGGCACCACGTAGACGAACTCCTCGCCCCCGTACCGGGCAAAGCACTCTTCCTTGCGAACCCGGCTCTGAATGGTCTGGGCCAGCTCGCGCAAGACGTGATCGCCGGCCAAGTGACCGTTCTGATCGTTGATGGCCTTGAAGTGGTCGATGTCGAACATGATGAGCGAGAGGGCCCGGTTGTACCGGTGGCACCGGCCCATCTCGCGCTCGAGGAACTCGAGGAGGTAGCGCTTGTTGCTCACCTGGGTCAGGCCGTCGCAGATGGCGAGCTGGTAGATTTCTTCGTGGTAGAGCGCCTCGATGTTGTCGCCCGAGAGGAACTTGAAGATGGCCCCGCCGATCTTCACCAGGTCGCCTGAGCGGAGCGGCTCAATCTCGTGGATCTCCTCGTCGTTGAGATAGGTGCCGTTGGTCGAGCCCAGGTCGGTCACGAAGAAGTTTCCATCGCGCAGGAAGATCTCCGCGTGGCGGCGCGAGACGTTGTCGAGGTCGACCAAGATGAAGTTCTTCTCGTCGCGCCCGATGGCGTACGACGCCTCGCCCTGGAGCACGTACTTCTTCCCGAGATCGGGCCCATAGAGCACGACCAAACAGAACTCGGCTCCGTCGGCGGAATGCTCATGGAGCGAGGTGATCTTCGTGACGCGGGTTTCGCCGCCGGTCATTCGTGACCTTCGTAGCACACTCCCTTTCCACGTCTCGTGTCGCCAAGTGTGCGCCCTCAGGGGCGCTGGTTCGACTGCGGGCGTCGAGTAGTGTCACTTGGAGATGGTCCACCGCCTGGCCCCAGCGGCGATAGTGCTCGTCGTCCTCGGAGCGATGGCGCTCCTGGCCTTCGGGTTCCAGCGCCTCGTCGGCCACGCGCAGGTGGTGCCTGGCCAGGCCTGCGAGGGGTGCCACCGAGGAGTCACGGGCCTCGAGGCGGCCCACCGGAGCGTGGGGTGTGCCGGGTGTCACCGCGGTCAGAGCCCCGCGAGGGACGCCGCCTCGGCCCACGCCGGGCTGGTGCGACTCCCCGGTCAGCTCTCAGACGCGCCCACGACGTGTGGGACGGCCCTGTGCCACCCGTCGCTCCCCCTTCGGCTGAACACCAACATCATGACCACCATGAATGGGGTGGTGAGCGTGGATCGCTGGGTGTTCGGTGAGCAACCTGGGAAGAGCGCCCAGGCCTCGGTCGCCGCTCTGGGTCGCTCGCCGGCTGACACCCACCTGAGGAACTTGTGCGCCTCCTGCCACCTGGGGGCGGTGAAGACCGAGGCCGGTCCGGTGACCGAACGCACCCGTGGTGGCGGCTGCCTGGCCTGCCACCTCCACTACGACGACGAGGCCCAGCGCGACCTCGCCCGGCGAGCGAGCCGAGACCAAGGAGCCTCGACAGAGCTCGAGCCTCTGGCCCACCCACAGCTGACCAGCCGCGTCGGAGATCGCGCCTGCTTCGGGTGCCACAGTCGCAGCGGCCGGGTGTCGCTCAACTATCAAGGCTGGCACGAGGGTGAACCGAGCCCGGTGCCCGACGGTGGCCTCAGCCCTCGGAGCCGCACCCTCGAGGATGGGCGACGGGTGTGGCGCGCAGCCGCCGACGTTCACTTCGAGGCCGGGCTGGGCTGCACCGACTGCCACGGCTCGTGGGAGGTGATGGGCGACGGCCGAACCGCCAGACACCGCGAAGAGCAGGCCGCCGTGGAGTGCTCCGACTGTCACCCTCCGGGCCCGCCGACCAGCGTGCCGGTGGAGCGGCTGGACCCCGAGTCGCTGCGCCTCGCCCAGCGCGACGGTCTGGCCCGCCCGGGGCAGCGCTTCGTGGTGACACGGCGAGGTGGCTTTCCCCTCGTGAGGACCTCGATCGTCGACGGTGGGGTGTGGGTGCGCGGCCGTCTCACCGAGCGCCTCGAAGCAGCGGCGGCGCCTGATCGTGCCTGCGCGCGCGACGGCGCCCACGGCCGGCTCGCCTGCCCGACCTGTCACGAAGCCTGGGTGCCCAGGTGCCTCTCGTGCCACACCCGCTTCGATCCCACCGGGGTGAGGTTCGATCTCCTCGACCGAGAGGAGGCCCCCGGCGAATGGGTGGAAACCGCGGGCCCGAGCGCCATCGGCCCCCCGACGCTGGGCGTTCGCGGCCTTGACCGAGGCGAGCGCAGCATCGAGTCCTTCACCCCCGGCATGGTGCTCAGCCTCGCGGTCGATGGCGGCGCGCCTCGTTTCCAGCGGCTCTTCGCTCCGATCTTCGCCCACACCGTGCGACGCCAAGTCCGACCCTGTGTGGGCTGCCATCGCGACCCGCTCGCCCTGGGCTATGGCGATGGGCGCCTCACCTTCAGCCGAAGCGGAGCCTCCCAGACGGTCACCTTCGAGCCGGCGAGGGGACGCAGCCAGGAGGACGGGCTCCCCTCCGATGCGTGGATCGCCTTCCTCGGAGCCCGCGGTGCCGAGGCGACCACCCGCGACGATACCCGCCCGTTCTCACCCGAGGAGCAGCGGCGCGTCCTCACCGTCGGAGGATGCCTGGAGTGTCACCCCGGAACCGACCCGATGTGGCTGGCGAGGCTCCCCCTCCCCGGGCTGCCCTCGCCGTCTGCCTGGTGTGCGCAGCTTCGGTTCTTGAGAGCTCCCTCAGCTCCACGATGACAAATACTAATGTTGAGTCATTCCGTCGTGAGTGATGATGATATATAAATATCGCTATGTCACTCCGTCGGACCAAGCCCGTTCCGAAGCTGGTGGTTGACGAAGCCCGGGCCCGTGCGCTGGCCGAGGTGCTCAAGGCGGTGGCTCACCCGCTGAGGCTCCGGCTGATCGCGCTCTTGGTCCAGGGGCCCCGGAACGTCTCGGAGCTCGCCGAGACGCTGACCGCGAAGCAGGCGATCGTCTCGCAGCAGCTGCGCATCTTGCGGATGCACCGGCTGGTGCGGGCCCAGCACCTGGCCGGCCGGGTCGTCTACCACCTGAATGAGCCACAGCTGAGCCACCTGGTCGACTGCATGGAGCACTGCGCGCTCCCCCCTCTGCAGCGACCACTCGCCGGAGGAGTCACGCGATGAAGCCACTGGACCGTCGGACGTTTCTCAAGATCTCTGGCGCCACCGTCATCGGAGGGCTGACCGGGGCAGTGGGCCTGATGCCTTCCCAGGAGGCTCGCGCGGCGGCGCAGGACCACTCCGTCACCCCCGACCGGGTGGTGCCCACCTTCTGCGAGCTGTGCTTCTGGAAGTGCGGCGTGCTCGCGTACGTGAAGGACGAGAAAGTTTACAAGCTCGAGGGGAACCCCAAGCACCCGTTGTCCAACGGCAAGCTGTGCCCCCGCGGCGCCGGCGGTGGCATCGGCGCCCTGTACGATCCCGATCGGCTCAAGCGGCCGCTCATTCGCACCCGCGTCGGGTCAGAGGAGAAGTGGCGGGAGGCGAGCTGGGAGGAGGCCCTCACCTTCACCGCCGAGCGACTCGCCCAGGTGAAGCAACGGTACGGTGCGCCCAGCATCGCGCTGTACTCGCACGGGCACGGTGGCGGCTTCTTCAAGACGCTGGTGAAGGCGCTGGGCAGCACGACCATCGTGGCCCCCTCGAACGATCAATGTCGCGGCCCCCGGGAGACGGGCTTCGAGCTCACCTTCGGGGCGGCGCTGGGCTCGGTCGAGACCATCGACGTGCCCCACTCCAAGTGCATCGCCTTCATCGGGTCGCACCTGGGTGAGAACATGCACAACACGGCGGTGCAGGACATGTCGGCCGCCAGCGCCAAGGGCGCCACCTTCATCACCGTCGACCCGCGCTTCTCGATCATCGCCAGCAAGTCGAAGTACTGGTTGCCCATCAAGCCGGGCACCGACACGGCGCTGGTGCTGGCCTGGGCCAACGTCCTCATCACCGAGGAGCTGTACGACAAGGCCTTCGTGGCCGCCAACGGCCACGGCTTCGACGAGTTCAAGGCCCACGTGAAGGACAAGACCCCGGAGTGGGCCTCCGTCGAGACCGGCATCGAGCCCGCCGTCATCCGAGAGACGGCTCGAGAGCTGGCCAAGAACGCGCCCGCCTCGCTCGTGCACCCCGGCCGCCATGTCGTCTGGTACGGCAATGACACCCAGCGCTCGAGGGCCATCGCGCTGGTCAACGCGCTCTTGGGCAACTGGGGCAAGAAGGGCGGTTTCTATTTGCCCTCCTCGCTCGCGGTCGCGGGCTACCCCGGGCCGGCCGTGCCTCACGGAGAAGCCGCCAAGCCACGCATCACCTTTCCCCTGGCCTCGCTCCCCTGCGCCTTCGATGCGTGCGAAGCGTCGGCGCCAGCGGGCGATGACCCGGCGCGGATCCACGCGTGGATCGTCTACGGCTGCAACGTGCCCCTCACGCTCCCCAACCCAGCCCACGTCATCGAGGTGATGAAGCAGCTCGACTTCGTGGTGGCCATCGACACCATGCCCGCCGAGGTGACGGGGTACGCCGACGTGGTGCTGCCCGAGAACACCTACCTCGAGCGCTACGACGACCTGGAGAACGGCCCGTACCGCGTGCCCTACGTCGCGCTGCGCCAGCCCGCCGTGGCCTCGCTGTACGACACCAAGCCCGGCTGGTGGATCGCCAAAAACCTGGGAGACAAGCTGGGCGTGGGCCAGTACTTCCCCTGGAAGGACGCCGAGGACTACCTCTCGGTGCGGATGGAGAAGTCCAAGCTGTCGTTCGACGAGCTCAAGCGCTCGGGCGTCATCTTGGGCCAGCCGGCGCCCATCTACGAGCCCGGCCCCGAGATGAAGTTCAAGACCCCCAGCGGGAAGGTGGAGTTCTTCAGCGAAGTACTGGCCCGCGCGGGCCTCGCGCCCATGCCCGAGTACGAGCCGCCGGAGGAGCCGCCGCCGGGCTACTTCAGGCTCCTGTTCGGGCGCTCGCCGGTGCACACGTTCAGTCGCACCACGAACAACCCGAGGCTCCTCGAGATCGTGGGAGAGAACGAGCTGTGGATCAACACCGAGATGGCCCGGCAGCTCGGCCTCAAGACAGGCATGCGGGTGATGCTCGAGAACCAAGACTCGGTGAAGACGGGGCCCATTCGGGTACGCGCCACCGAGCGCATTCGCCAGGACTGCGTCTACATGGTGCACGGCTTCGGCCGGGAGGACGCGCGGCTTCGGGGCGGCTACCGCAAGGGCGCCGCTGACTCGCGCCTCATCACCCGCGTGAAGCGTGACCCGGCGATGGGCGGCACCGGCATGAACGTGAACTTCGTCACCCTCTCCCGCGTGCAGGAGGCCTGACATGCGCTACGGAATGACGGTCGACGAGAAGCTGTGTGTCACCTGCAACGCCTGTGTCCTGGCGTGCAAGAGCGAGAACGAAGTACCCCAGGGCGAGGCCCGCTGCTGGACCGTGCAGGAAGAGCGCGGCACCTTTCCCTCGGTGTCGGTCGAGACGCGCAGCGAGCGCTGCAACCACTGCGAGAACGCGCCCTGTGTCTCGGCCTGCCCCACCCGCGCCAGTCACTACGCGGACGGCGGCATCGTGGTGGTCGACGCAGGAGAAGTGCGTGGGGTGCAAGGCGTGCATCGATCGCCTGCCCGTACGAGGTGCGGTACCTGCACCCCGACGGCTACGTCGACAAGTGCACCTTCTGTATCCACCGGGTGAAGAAGGGGCTCCAACCGGCGTGCGTGACGGTGTGCCCCACCTCGGCGCTCACCTTCGGAGATCTCGACGACCCCACCTCGGCGGTGCACCGGCAACTGAAGAGCCGGATGGTCGAGGTCGCCAAGCCCGAAGAAGACACCAGCCCCAAGCTCTTCTTCCTCAAGTGAAAGGAGGCGAACTCGAATGCGTACGTTCAAGAACCTGATCGACTTCGGCGCGCTCAAAGACACGCCCGCGCTGTTCTCTATCGGGCCCGACGAGGCGCCTCACCAGGCCAAAGGCAAGCAACTCCTGCGGGTGCTTCTGGCGCTGGCACTCGGCGGAGGGCTGGCGGTCGTCACGGCGCTCCTCAAGGGCCACCACGTGATGGGCACCACCTCGGAAGTCCCCTGGGGCATCCTCATCGCGACCTACATCTTCTTCGTCGCCTCGACCTCGGGGCTGTGCCTGGTGGGCTCGCTGGGGCACGTCTTCGGCTTCCATCGCTTCGACCCCATCGCCAAGCAGGCCACCTTCCTCGGCCTGGTGCTGCTGGTGGTGGGCTTCTCGGTCATCGCCTCGGAGCTCGAGCGGCCCTTCCTCCTGGTCAAGTGGGCGATCCTCTCGCCCAATCCCAGCTCGCCCATCTGGTGGATGGGAACGCTCTACGGCCTGTACACGGTCGTGCTGGCGACCGAGCTCGCCTTCCAGCTGATGGGCGATCACGCCAAGGCCCGGGTGGCAGGGCTGGTGAGCGTGCTCGCCGCGGTCGCGGCCCAGTCGAACCTGGGAGCGGTGCTCGGCCTCTCGCACGGGAGGCCCTCGTGGTACGGGCCCTTTCTCCCGGTGTACTTCATCGCCCTGTCGCTGATGTGTGGAGCGGCGCTCCTCATTCTCGCCGTGTGGGCGGAGGACTTCTTCACCAACGACCGACTCCCGCGGCCGGGGCACGAGGCGTTGCTCGATGGCCTGCGGCAGCTCTTGGCGCTCTTCATCGCCGTGGTGATGTTCTTCACCTTCTGGCGGGTGCTGTCCGGCGTGTACGGCACCCACCCGCAGCAGCACGCGGTGATGATGGCGTCGTTGACCGGGCCTCTGTTCGTGAGCTTCTGGGGCTTCGAGATCTTCCTCGGGCTGGTGGTGCCGCTGGTGCTGCTCCTCGGCGCCGCCCGGCACAAACCCGAGGCGCTGGCCCTGGCGGCGGCCCTGCCGATGCTGGGCGTGTTTGTCATGCGCTACAACCTCGTCATCTCGGGGCAGATGCTGTCGCTCAAACCGCTGGTCGGTCGCGCGGGCGAGCTGTTCTCGTACACGCCATCGTTCAAGGGCAACCCGGCCGGCTTCCTCTCGTACACGCCGTCGATCGTCGAGGTCGGCGTCGTCATCGGCGCGATGGCCGCGGCGGCCCTGTTGTACGTCGGCGGCTCGCGCGTGCTCCGCCTTCACCAGGAGGCTCACCATGACTGAACCAAGAACCGTGGAGACCGCCATGAGTGGCCCGCCGCCGCTGCCCCAGGTCGTCTCGGCGTCCGAAGCCGCCCTCCCCTCACCGCCGGCGTCCCTCGGCGAACCGGGGGAGGCCGAGCTCCGGGTGACGTCGGAGCGACTGCCCGAGCCGTACTGGAACTCCTACGCCGCGGGCATCGCGCTGGGCCTGGTGCTCCTCACGGCCTTCGTCGTCACGGGGAGAGGCCTGGGCGCGTCGGGCGCGGTCACCCGCCTGGCAGCCTTCGCGATCCAGAAGACCGAGGCTTCGGTGCGAGGCGGCACCGCGCACGAGAAGGAGACCATCGCTCGCAAGAACCCCTACACCGCCCAGTACATCAACGACGACGCCGACGCGCTCGACGACTTCCTCGTCTACCTCTTCGTCGGCGTCGCGGTGGGCGGCTTCGCCAGCGGCATGCTCTCGGCGCGCACCCGGCTGATGACCGAGAAGGGCCCCCACGCGACGGTGCGCGGGCGGCTGGCGTTGGCGATGCTGGGAGGCTTCATCTCGGCCTTCGGGGCCCGGCTGGCGCGGGGGTGCACCTCGGGCCAGGCGCTCACCGGGGGCGCGACGCTGGCGCTGGGGAGCTGGGTCTTCATGATGGCGGTGTTCGCCGGCGGTTACGGCATCGCGTACTTCGTTCGAAAGGAGTGGCTCTGACATGGAACCCTTGGCACCCATTTCCAAAATCGCCGAGTGGGGCACCACACCCACCATCGCCATGGCCGCGCTCCTCGGCGTCGGCTTCGGCTTCGTCCTCGAGCGCGCCGGGTTCGGCAGCGCGCGCACCCTCGCGGGGCAGTGGTACGGCTACAACTTCGCCGTGCTCCGCGTGATGTTCACCGCCATCGTGGTGGCGATGCTGGGCCTCTTCGGCCTCAGCGCGGTTGGCGTCCTCGATCTCGGGCAGGTGCAGATCAACGAGACGTTCCTCTGGCCGCAGTTGGTCGGCGGGCTCGTCTTCGGCGTGGGCTTCGGGGTTGGCCAGTACTGCCCCGGCACCGCGGTGGTGGCCTGCGCCACCGGGAGGGTCGACGCGCTGACGTACCTCCTCGGGTTCTTCGTCGGCGTGGTGGCCTTCTTCTTCGCCTTCCCCGCGGTGCAGGGCCTCTACGAGTCGGGCAGCAGGGGCAAGGTGCTCTTGCCCGAGGCGCTCGGGCTCCCGGTGGCCGTCGTGGTGCTGGCCGTGGTGGTGATGGCGCTGGGGGCCTTCGCTGTCACCCACGTCATCGATCGCCGCATGGCCAACAAGACGCTCGCATCGACGGCGAAGGAGTGAACACCATGCTCACCACCAAACGAGTCATCTTCGGGTTGGTCGCGCTCGCGTCGGGCATCACCGTGGCGGCGCTGTCGGCCAAGGGGCCTCCGCCGCGCCGGCTGCGCTACGAGGTGAACGCGGCAGCGCACCGGGCGGTGACCCCGGCCGAGCTCGCCAAGTGGATGCTCGAGGGCCGCCGGGACTTCACCGTCGTCGACCTGCGCACTCCCGAGCAATTCGAGCGAGGCCACATTCGCTCGGCGGTCAACTGCGGCCACTGTCACACCAGCCGCGAGGAGGGCCGTCGGGCGGTGGAGGAGGGCAACTTCGTCGACCTGTCCAAGAAGCTGGTCGTCTACACCGAGACCGGCACCGAGCGGGTGGAGCTCCCCAAGATCCTCGCGTTGAACCCCAACCTCCTGTTGCTCAAGGGTGGCTTCGGGGCGTGGGAATCGGACATCTTGAGGGAAGTGTCGTTCGAGGGCGTGGCCGACGAGGATCAGCGCGCCGAGCTGAGGCGGAGAGAGGCGATTCGGGCGTACTTCGCTGGCGAGCGGGCCCAGTCGGGCAACACGGCGGATCTCCCGGTGGCACCCATCAAGCGACAAGACGCGCACCACCCGGCAGCGGCACGCGAGGGGTGCTGAGGGGCCCGGGCGCCCGCGACAGCACCAATGGGTACATCTGCCGCGAGGGTCGCGAATGGTACCATCGGTGACAATGTTGGGGACCCTCGCTGATCGATCGACCCTCGACGGGAGGTCCGTGGCCCGCAGGGGTGAGGCCCAAATGGAAGAGCAGCTTCCATTCGAGCCTGGTCCCTGGTCGAGTGGCCGGCTGGGAGCGCCCATTGAGACGGGCAAGCCCCCAGCCACCTCAAGACACTTCAGCTACCGTGACGCGGGGCGGTGACGGGAACCGCGAAGTGGCCACCGACGGGCCCGCGAACCGCCAGCTCCGGCCCACGCTCGCGACTCACCCACACCCACTGGCTCTGCGTCTCGAAGTGCCCGGGGGTGACCACGGTCCGGACGTGCGCCGGCTCACATCGCTCGTGCCCAAACGCCATGGTGCACCGGCCCGCCTCCCAGACTCGCTGACTCACCGCCGCGACCCACACATGCACGGGGCGGGCTTCGTAGTGGCCGACTGGGCTCGACCCTCGCGGAGCCTTGCTGGGCGGCGGCGATGAAGGCTGGTGCATCGGCTGACTCGGCGCCTGGTGCATCGGCTGACCCGACGTCTGGTGCATCGGCTGACTCGGCGCCTGGTGCATCGGCTGACCCGGCGCCTGGTGCATCGGCTGACCCGGCGCCTGGTGCATCGGCTGACCCGGCGCCTGGTGCATCGGCGCCTGCTGCGTTGGTCCCTGAACCGGCGCCTGTCGCGGAGCTGGCGGGCCCGAGTGCTTCGAGTCAGCCCGCGCCGTCGCGCCCACCGTGCTCACCGCTACCAGGAGTCCGAGGAGTGTCTTGTTCATGCCCCTTTGGACGACGCCCTCCCGGGTCCATTCAATCGCCGGCTCAGTGGTGACTCTTGATGATGATCTCCACCATCTTCCAGTTGATCATCACGAAGCGCGCGAGTTGCCAGGGGAGAAACACCCGCCACCACCGAGTGACAGCGGTGGGCCTGGTAACGGACAGCCAGCGGTCGTTGAGGCCGTGTCGTGAGGGGGCGAGCATAGCTACTCCGGAATGAGCGACCAGAACGGACGCAGGCGAGCTTTGTGGAGGAACATGTGGTGGAGGAGAATCTTGATCCAGTGGCCAGCGAGGCCGATCTCCCCGAAGGTGAAGTCGAGGTCGCGGCCGTACTCCGGGTACTCCTCGAAGTCGGGCACGATGGGGAAGACGGTGATCGACACGGCCGTACCAGTGAAGGGGTTGGCGCCGGCCGACGCCACGCACGCGGCGCCCATCTCGGCCATCGACGCGGTATGAGTCGGCTTTGGGGCCCCGTGAATCATGTCGGCGATGCTCCTGGCGACGGCGCGGCCGATGGTGGCCGAGGGCATGCCAGTGCGCGGAGGCGCCGGTGTGATGACGGTACCCTTGGGGCTCGTCCGGGGCACCGACACCGGGTGCGGCGGGGCGAACGCGATGCCCGCGGCGAACACGTTGGGGTAGGTCGTCTGGTAGGTCTTCGGCCAGTCACTGGCCTTCCACTGCTCGTAGGGCTTGGCCGTGTAGTCGGCGTCGACCTTCATGAAGCCACTGGGCGCGAACAGCGTGCTGGTCATGTCGGCCCCGGCGCGGTCGAAGGCCTGGAGTGACACCCCGCGGAAGGGCGGCAACAGCATGGCCATGTCGAACTCGAGCTCGCGCTCCTCACCGGAGAGGAGCTCGTACGAAATGCGGCCCGCGTCGATCGACTTCACCCCGGCCTTCGTCACCCAGTCGACGCCCCGTTCGGCGAACAGCGACTCGGTGAAGACTCGGCTCGGCGTGACATACCCCCCCTGCCTGAGGTGGAGGCTCCCCATGCCGAAGTCGCCGACCTCATACTCGTTGGTCAGGTAGGTGATGTCAGCCATCTCTCGGACGCCGCGGGCTCGCAGCTCGAACTCGAGGTTGACGATGTACTCGAAGGCCGCGCCCTGGCAGGTGGCCCCGCCGTGGCCCATCCCGATGACGAAGCGCTGGCGCTCGCCTTTGCGCATGCGCTCGACCTTCTCGTTGAAGACGTGAGCCGCCTCGGTAGCGTGGTCAGCGGTGCAGACCGACACCGTGTGCTTGCCAGGCCCGAGGCCCGGGGTCGCCTCGAACGCCAGCTTGGGACCGGTCGCGTTGATGAGGTAGTCGTAGGTGACGCGCTCGCGTTGACCGCGCCGCGCCTCGATCGTGTACTCGATCTCCACGAAAGGCTTCGGCGCGTCGACCGTGCCCTCGGGGTACAGGGCGACGGCGCTGGCCTGGCGGAAGTCGATGCCGTTTCGGGCGTACACGGGGGCCAGGGGGAACAGCACCTTCTCGGCCTTGAGCAGCCCGACTCCCACCCAGATGTTGGAGGGGACCCAGTTGTAATCGGGCCTGGGCGACACCACGACGATCTCGTGCTCGCGACCCAGCCACTTCCTCAAGAAGGAGGTCGCGGTATGCCCCGCGACTCCCGAGCCCAATACGACAACACGTGACATGCGGTACTCCAATCACCTACAGCGCGTCGATGGGAGCCAGGAGCCAGGGTTGGGATTTTTTCGTAAATTTAATCTGCTGAATCCGAAAAGTTAGAAACGTGCTCTGATCGCCTCGAAGTGAACCAGGGAGCCTGGAGGTAACCGTCCGAATGGAGATGCCCGGCCTCGAGAGCCATCTGACGCGATGGCACGGCGGCGATCCGCTGAGAGCCCACGTCGCCGAGGTGGTGCTGGGCGTGGCGCGGGCTGCAGCGGAGATCGCGGTTCGGGTCCGGCTGGGGTACCTGGCGGCGTCGCGCGGCGAAGAGACTCCGGCGGCGCTCAGGCAATGGGCTGCTGACCGATTGCTGGCTTCGCTCGAGGGTGCGTCGGTGGCGTTCATCGCGTCTCGCGGGCTCGAGGCGCCGGTGGCGGTACGGAGAGGCGCTCCACTGGCGGTCACCGTGCACCCCCTCGATGGCGCCACCAACCTCGACGCGAACGTCTCGGTGGGGACGATCTTCTCGGTACTCCCGTCCGAGGAGTCACGCGGTGCCGACGCGGTGCTCCTGCAGCCGGGGAATCGTCTGCTCGCGTCGGGCTATGTCATCTACGGCCCCCACTGCGCGCTCGCCCTGAGCTTGGGCTCGGGAACGCAGATCTTCACCCTGGGCGATGACGGCTTTCAGTTGACCCACGCCGACGTGATGACGGCCAGGACCTCCAACGAGTACGCCATCAACGCGTCGAACTACCGGTTCTGGAGCGAGTCGATCCGCGCGTACATCGACGATTGCATCGCGGGCACCGAGGGCGCTCGGAGCGCCGATGTCAGTATGCGGTGGGTCGGGTCGCTGGTAGGCGAGTGCCACCGCATCTTGGTGCGGGGCGGCGTGTTCCTCTCCCCTCGCGACACTCGAAGGGGCAACGAGCACGGGCGGCTTCGCCTGGTGTTCGAGGCCAACCCCATCGCCTTCCTCGTCGAGAACGCGGGAGGCAAGGCCATCGACGGCTTCACCCGAATCCTCGACCTTCAGCCGACCGACCTGCACCAGCGCACGCCCCTCATGTTCGGCTCGGCCAGTGAGATCGACCGCATCGCGCGCTACAAGGCCAACCCGAGCGACATCTTCGAGCGCTCACCCTTGTTCGGCCAGCGGGGCCTGCTCAAGGTGTAGAGCGCCAACGCCGTTCACCGCCCAGGAGCACCGTCGTGTCTCAGCGATTCCCCATCATCTGCGTCACCGGATCCTCGGGAGCAGGCACCACGACGGTGAAGCACAGCTTCGAGCAGATCGCCCGGCGAGAGGGAGTGAGCGCCGCGATGATCGAGGGTGACGCCTTTCACCGCTACGATCGCGATGCCATGCGCAAGGTCATGGCCGACGCCGCTGCGCGAGGGAACGACCACTTCAGCCACTTCGGGCCGGACGCCAACCTGTTGGAGGAGCTCGAGGCCAGCATCCGGCAGTACTCCGAGAGGGGCACCGGGCGCACCCGCCTCTACATTCATGACGAGGCCGAGGCCGAGCGACATGGGGTGCCGGTCGGCGGCTTCACGCCCTGGCAAGACTTTCCGCCCAACACCGACCTGCTCTTCTACGAGGGCCTGCACGGGGCGGTGGTGACCGACCAGGTCAACGTGGCCCAATTCGCCGACCTGAAGATAGGGGTCGTGCCGGTTATCAACCTCGAATGGATCCAGAAGATCCACCGAGACAAGGCCTCCCGGGGGTACTCAACGGAGGCCGTGACGGACACGATCCTTCGTCGTATGCCCGACTACGTCCAGTACATCTGCCCGCAGTTCACTCAGACCGACATCAACTTCCAGCGAGTGCCGACCGTCGATACCTCGAACCCCTTCATCGCCCGGTGGATCCCCACGCCCGACGAGTCGATGGTGGTGATCCGCTTCGCTCGCCCCCGGGGCATCGATTTTCCGTATTTGATCTCGATGATCCACAACAGCTTCATGTCTCGCCCCAACTCCATCGTGGTGCCTGGAAACAAGTTCGACCTGGCCCTGCAGCTCATCTTGACCCCCCTCCTCATGAAGCTCGTCGAGCGCAAGCGGCGACTCGCCTGAGCCCCACCCCTCGCCCCCTCATGACCATGACGAACACTCCTGCCGTTTCCGAGAAGATGTTGGCCAACGCGATCCGCGCCCTGTCGATGGACGCGGTCGAAAAGGCGAAGTCGGGCCACCCCGGAATGCCGATGGGCATGGCCGACGTCGCNNTCGATGCTGCTCTACTCGCTGCTCTACCTCACCGGCTACGAGGGGGTGACCATCGACGAGCTCAAGCGGTTCCGCCAGCTCGGCGCCAAGACCGCCGGGCACCCAGAGTACGGCCACTGCCCTGGCGTCGAGACCACCACGGGCCCCCTCGGCCAAGGCCTGGCCACCGCGGTGGGCATGGCGCTGGCCGAGCGCCTCATGAACGCGCGCTTCGGAGACGCGCTGGTCGATCACCGCACCTGGGTCATCTCCGGCGACGGCTGCCTGATGGAGGGCCTGAGCCACGAGGCCATCGAGCTCGCCGGCCACCTCAAGCTCGACCGCCTCACCGTGCTGTGGGACGACAACAGCATCACCATCGACGGCGCGACCAGTCTGTCGACCTCGACCGATCAGCTGGCCCGCTTCCAAGCCGCCGGGTGGGACGTCGCCCGGGTCGACGGCCACGATCCGGCCGCCGTCGCCGCCGCCATCGCCCACGCCGTCTCGACCGACAAGCCCTCGCTCATCGCCTGCAAGACCGTCATCGGCTTTGGCGCCCCGACCAAGCAGGGCACCGAGGGCGTTCACGGCGCACCCCTGGGCGCCGCGGAGATCGAGGGCGCCAGGAAGGCGCTCAACTGGCCATTCCCACCCTTCGAGGTGCCGGCCGAAGTGCTCACCTCGTGGCGCACGAGCGGCCAGCGGGGCCAGCCCGCCCACTCGGCCTGGCGGAGCCGTCTCGCGGGGGTCGAGGCTTCGCTCCGAAGCCAGTTCGAGGCGTCCCTCTCGGGGCAGCTCACCAGCGAGACGACCGAGGCGCTCACCACCCTCAAGCGGACCTGGGCCGAGGCCAAGCCCAAGCTCGCCACCCGGCAGTCGTCGAAGGCCGTGCTCGACGTCATCGTGCCGCGGCAGTCGAACCTCATCGGCGGCTCAGCCGACCTGACCCACTCGAACCTCACGCTGGCCAAGGGCCAGAAGTCCATCTCGCGGGGCAACTTCCAGGGCCAGTACGTGCACTTCGGCATCCGCGAGCACGGCATGGCGGCGGCGCTCAACGGCCTCGCACTCCACGGAGGGCTGATTCCCTACGGCGGCACGTTCCTCATCTTCACCGACTACTGCCGGCCCTCCATTCGGCTGGCGGCGCTGATGCACCAACGGGTCGTGTACGTGATGACCCATGACTCGATCGGCCTGGGGGAAGACGGCCCGACGCATCAGCCGGTGGAGCACGTGGCGAGCTTGCGGGCCATTCCCAACACCCTCGTCTTCCGCCCGGCCGACGCCATCGAGACGGCCGAGGCCTGGGAGCTGGCTCTCGCGCAGTCGAGCCGCCCGTCGATCCTCTGCCTCACCCGGCAGGCCCTGCCTGCTCTGCGGGTTGGCGCCGACGCCGCTGAGAACCGGTCTCGATTCGGGGCGTACCTGCTCCGTGAGCCTGAAGGGACCCGTCAGGTGACCTTGCTGGCGACTGGCTCCGAGGTGTCCCTCGCCATGACCGCGGCGGATCTCCTCGCCAAGGAGAGCATCGCGGCGGCGGTGGTGTCGATGCCATCGTGGGAGCTGTTCCGCGAGCAGCCCGCCGACTACCAGGCCAAGGTGCTGGGCACCGCCCCCCGCATCGGCATCGAGGCGGCCATTCGGCAGGGCTGGGACGCCTGGCTCGGTGAGCGAGGTGGCTTCGTCGGGATGCAGGGCTTCGGGGCTTCGGCGCCTGCGGAGACCCTGTACCAGCACTTCGGCATCACCAGCGAGGCCGTCGCCGCGCTCGCGCGCCGGCTGATCTGAGGCGCCGAGGTCCGCGAGCCTTCCAGGGCTCGGGGGCTCCGGGCGAGCATCACGAGTTCCTTGGCCGGTCGGTCGAGTGGTGCCTTCTGGGGCGCGTCGACCGACCAAGCCGTTCACGGCGAGCTGCCGACCGCTGAGCATTGCGCAGGCGCTTCGTCAGGGCAGCGGGTTCGCGTACACCGCGTCGACCGAGAGCGAGAGCCCGAGTGAGGTCAGCTCGAAGCGCTCTCCAGGCCCGGCGAAGTGGAGCTCCCAGACGCCGCGCTCGTTGAGTCGCTGTACCTCGACGCGCCGCTCCGACGGGCTGACGAGCACGTATTCCTTGAGGGCAGGGAGACGACGGTAGTGAAACGCCTTGGCACCGCGGTCGTACGCTTCGGTACGCTCCGAGAGCACCTCGACGATGACGAGGGGGTTGGAGATGGCATGAGCATCGTTTGCCACCGTCTCCAGCTTTCCGCAGACGACGCTGAGGTCAGGGTAGAAGGAGGCTCCCGTGGCTTCGACGTTGATGCGCACGTCGGAGCTGTAGGTACGGCAAGGCTTGCCGGCGAGAGCGGCTCCGATGTCGCGAGCCATCGCCGAGGCAATGGCGCCGTGCTCGATGGTGCCGCCTGCCATCGCGTAGGCTTGGCCGTTGACGAAGTCGTGCTTCTCGGCCGAGGTTGCCTCCAGATCGAGGTACTCGGCATAGGTCAGGCAAGGCTTTGGCTGCGCGGTCACTCTCCGAACATCGCATGCCCGGCAGACGGATGCACCGACCACCAGGCGGTCAGACCATGAGCGAGCTTCTCCGCGGAGAAGAAACCATTCGCTCCATTCACGCGCCTCCTTCAGAAAATCGAGTGATCAGCTCCTCAGACGTGCCGCGCAGACCGCACGCCAGCGAAAAGACCCTGCATTCCTTGGCGTCAACACGTCACGCCTGACGCACGCCAAGCATCGCGTGGCCGGCAGCCGGCCATCCGGGGTCTGTCGCCTTGCGCATGAGTGGCGTACCGCTTTCGCGGCGAGCTGGGGGTTTCGCTGACGCAACACACGATCGAGCAGGGGGATCGGCAATGAAGACACTCTCATCGTTCATTCAGGTCGCAGTCATTGTCTGCATCGCAAGCTGGAGTAGTACCGCCGCGGCGACGCCTCAACTCTACACAGCTAACTGCGCAATCTGTCATGCCGCCACCCCAAACACCTGCAATGGCTGCCACTCTCACGGCACCCACTCGAGCTCGGCCAAGAATGACATCAATATCTCGGGCGCGCTCAATAAGACATCCTACGCACCCGGCGAGACGGTGACGGTGACGATGACCGGCGGTTACCGCACCGGCTGGCTCCGGGGCTTCCTCCTCGACCAGGACCTCAATGAGCTCGCTCGGAGCACCTGCCCAGGAGGGTTCGGGAACTGCACCACCAGCGTCTACCCCATCACCTTCACAGCCACGGCGCCGTCGACACCAGGCACCTATAGCTGGGCAGTCGCGTGGTATGGGAATTACTCAGTCGAGGCGTCCGGCGCATCCTTCGGCTCGGGGACCTCGGCGACGCTCCAGCGGGGGTTCTTCACTCCCGACTCGACCAACACCGGGCATGGGTACCAGGTCGTCACGATTCCGTCGTTCACCGTGGCGCAACCAGCGACCCCGGCCATCGCGCTCAGCCCGGCGTCGCTCAGCTTCGGGACGGTGACCACCGGCGCCAGCGCGACCTTGACGACGCAGATCCAGAACCCGGGCAATGCCACCCTCACGGTGTCGAGCATCGCCCTATGCAGCGGCACGCCCGCTCGTTTCACCTGGTCCCCGTCGACGACGCCTCTCACCGTGCCCTCCGGCGGATCGACGACGCTGACTGTCACCTACACCCCAGTCGCCGCCACCACTGACTCGGGCTGCCTCGCCATCGCGAGCAACGCGACAGCAGCCTCGACCGTCAACCTTGCCGTCACTGGTACGGGTCAGGTGCCTCAGGTCCCGCGAATCACCGTCAACCCCACCTCGCTGGCCTTCGGCGACGTCACCGTGGGCACGTCGAGCTCCCGGAGCTTCGCGATCGCGAACACGGGCACCGCGGCGCTCATCGGGACCGTCGCGGTGACGTCGGGAACGAGCGCCCCGTACTCCCTCACGCCGACGAGTTTCAACGTGGCCGCTGGAGGCAGCGTCAGCATCACGGTCGCCTTCTCGCCGACCACGGTCGCCCAGGCGAACGCCGGCCTCACGGTGGCCAGCAACGACGCCGTCACGCCCACGGTCGCGGTGACCGTCGCCGGCAATGGCGTCGCCGCGCCCGCGCCCAACATCGCCCTCAACCCCACCTCGCTGGCGTTCGGGGCCGTCACCATCGGCGGTCAGGTCTCGATGACGACGCAGGTGCAGAACCTCGGCACCGCGCCACTCGACGTCACCGCCATCGCGCTGTGCAGCGGGACCCCGGCGCGCTTCACCTGGTCGCCCGCGGCACCCTTCACCGTGGCGCCCAACGGCTCGACCTCGCTCACCGTGACGTACGCCCCGTCGGCCGCCGTCGTCGACTCGGGCTGCCTGGCGATCACGAGCAATGACACCGCCAAGCCCTCCGTGCAGCTCGGCCTCTCGGGCACGGGCCAGTCGGCCCCGGCACCTCGAATCTCGGTCAGCCCAATGGCCATCGACTTCGGAACAGTGACGCTGGGAGCCTCGCTGTCGAGGACCTTCACCGTCGCCAACACCGGCAACGCGCAGCTCACCGGAGCGCTGGCCTTCGCGACCCTGACCAGCGACTACACCTTCTCGCCGACCGCCTTGAGCCTCGCGCCTGGAGGGACGCAGATCGTGACGGTGGTATTCGCGCCAAGCCAGGCGACGACCTCGACCGGCGTCATCGTGATCACCAGCAACGACACGACCAACCCCACGGTCAGCGTGTCGCTCACGGGCACGGGCATCAGCACCAACGTGGCGACCATCGCCCTCAGCCCCAACGCCTTGGCGTTCGGGACCGTGACGGTGTCGTCGTCAGCCTCGCTCGTGGCCCAGGTTCAGAACACCGGCACCGCGACGCTGACCGTCTCCGCCATCAGCCTCTGCAGCGGCACCAGCGCCGCCTTCAGTTGGTCTCCCGCGGCGCCCTTCTCGGTGGCCCCAGGTGGAGCAGCCACCCTGACCGTCACCTACTCGCCGCTCTCCGCGGGGACCGACACCGGGTGCCTGGCGCTCGAGAGCAACGATCTCACGAACCCGAGCGTGCAGCTCACTGTCTCGGGGACCGGCGTCGCGCCGGGGGCTCCGGTCATCGCGCTGGATCCCGCGTCGCTCGACTTCGGCTCGGTCGTCGTAGGCAGCTCGGTGACCAGAACCTCGCTCGTTCGCAACAACGGCACGGTCGACCTCGCGGTCACGTCGATCGCCCTCTGCACGGGCACGAGCTCGGCCTTCAGCTTTGCCCCACAGGCACCGCTGACGATCGCCCCGGGACAGAGCCAGGCGCTCACCGTGACCTACGCCCCGTCGAGCGTGGGCACCGACACCGGCTGCCTCCTCGTCGCCAGCAACGATCCGGCGAGCGCCACCGTGACGCTCGCAGTGACCGCGACCGCCACCGAGGGCCCCGCGGTGGGCGTCGACATTGACATCAGGCGTCTCCTCGTTCCCCACCATGTCATCGCCCGCCGGCAGAGCCTCAGCATCACCCCACGCCTCGACGTGCGAAACACGGGGACGGTCGACGGCTCCGCCAGCGCCACGCTGATGGGTTCCATCGGCTCGCTCGTGGTCTACCGCGAGATGAGCACCATCACCCTGGCAGCCGGCCAGCGGGGTCAGGTCGCTTTCCCGAGCTACGCGGTCGACCCCACCGCGCACGGCGTCATCGTGTGGGTCGCCACCATCGACGACGGCGACCCAGACGTCGACCGCGCCACGGCCAGGACGATCCTCGGGTACGGGGAGATCGACGACTCCGCGGCGGAGGAGGACGACGGCCCGAGCCACGGCCACCCGAGACCCAGCGTGGGTGGTGACCTCGCCGTCGTCGCGGCCACCAGCGGAGTCCAGGCAGCCGCAGTCAGCGGAGTCCTCGGAACAGCTGGGCCCAGCGGCTGTTCCTCGACGAGCGGCTCGGGAATCATGCCGATGCTGCTGGCACCGCTCGCCGCCTGGGCGTTGCGCCGAAGGCAGCGTGTCACGGCCAAGCAGTAAGGGCGCTGGTCGAAAGAGCGCCGCCAGGAATCGGCGTCGAGACGCCCGGCTGGCGAGGCGCGCGGAGGGAGCACACCCGCCGGTACGTGACCGACGAGCAACGAAGCAAGCCGGGATGAATCGGCGCCTTGCAGACCCAGGAGGCCCTGTGGAGGGGGCCTCCTCGCTGTCGGGCCTTGGCAACGTCGGCGCTTCAGCCCGTCGACCTCAGCGCGTACGGCAAGATGATGCGGGTGAGGCGCCGGTTGACCTTGTTGGCGAATGGGAGCTCTCGAGCAAGCAGCAAGTCGCTCTCGTTGGCCCAGACGAGCTCGCGGGACATCGGATCGTACAATTGCCAGGCGTGGCTCTTCCCCGCGACGGTGAGCTGCAGGAGCAAGACGAAGCGGCGGTGCTGCCCGACTCCGGGGCCCATCAGGCAGGGGACCGGGATGCCCCGGGCCAGCGCCGTGGCCGCCACCGCCAGCGCGTCGGCCAGCGCCACGCCTCCGCGGGTGTCGAGGTCCTTCTCTCGCCACGCCAACCCCAGGCTCCGGGTGGCCTCCCCCAGGAGCGCCTCGGCGAACGCATCGACCCCGGGGACCAGCGACACGGAGTGGGCCCCAGAAGCCGACACGGCCATCGGGACTCGGGCGTCTCCCTTGCCCGACGGCACCGGCCGGAGCCCACTGTCGAAGGTCGATGGTCGGGCGCCCATGGGGAGGTCGAGCGGGCTTCGCGGCGGGGCGGGCACCACCGGTACCGGAGTCGGGTTGCCGGCATCCTTGGGGTCGATGGCCCCGCCATTGAGCTGGAAGGCTGCCAGCGGGTCGGCCTCGGCCGCCAGCCGATGCTCCAGCGTGAAGTGCGTGGCTTTGCCCGACGCGAGGGTACAGGCGTCGAACACCTCGGTGTCGCGCTGACCACGGAGCTGATCGGCGAAGGCGTGCACCTGGGCTGCGGTATGGCCAGCGGCCATCGCCCGCGCCAGGAACTCCCGCTGGAGATCACTCGCCGCGTCCTCCACCAGCTCCTCGAAGAGCGTGCGCGCGGTCGGCGACCACCGTGAGAGCGCGGCCTGGGCGTCTTCGGAGAGGGGGAAGCGCATCACCCCTGCCCTCCCCGGGGCAGCCGCTCGGCCGCGCGGCGGAGCGCACCGATCAACGCCGCCGTCAGTGCCAGCTGCTCGAGGTGAACCAGCAGAAGCGGGAGGTCGGCCTCGGTTCGCAGGCGCTGGGCCCAGCGCACCAACAGCGAGGCCAGCGCGGGCTGCCCCGAGAAGCGGTTCGAAGCCAATTGCTTGAGCCGGGTGGCGGCCTCACTCACCCGCGCGCCAGGCAGGTCCCTCAGGCTCAGCACACAGTCGACCAGGTGCTGTTGCTGCACCTGCGCCGATCGGAGCTCATCGAGCTCGGACAACAGCACCTCGCCGTTGAGCTCTCGGCTCGCGAAGGGTGCCGACGGTTGAGTTTTCGACGTCGCCACTGCGTCGCCTGTCTACCCCAGCCCGAGGCTCGCACCGTCGTTACAGATTTCGATCAAGCCGCTGCCGTCGGTCAGCGTCTCGCCTGCTCGAAGCTCGGGCGAGCCCGGAGAGCCAGCCCCTCGATCGACCCCACAGCTCGAAGACGCCCTCAAGAAGTTTCAGCAGAGCCTCGGATTCTCGAACCCCAATGGGCGAGCCGACGCCAACACCATCGCCGCTCTGGAGACCTTCTTCTCATGAGCCTCCTCCCCAATATTCAGAACGTGCACTTCATACGGCACACGTACGGCGCCGGGTGGACGAGCACGAGCTTCGTGCGAGCGGCCGATATGGCCGACTTCGGACCAATCGTCACCACCCGATTCTCGCCGGCCTCGAGACCAAGTCGAAGTCGTCGGGCCGCGCTCAGGTGCCGGTCGCCTTCAGGAGACCGCTGGCGACGTGCGTCTCGTAGAAGTCGTGCATGCGGCTCGAGATGAAATCCAGGTTGTCCTCGACGGCGAAGTGCCCTCCAACCAGCCGGTGGAGTTCCGCGCGTGGGAGGTCCTTCAGGTAGGACTCCCCTCCCTCCCGGGTGAAGAAGACGTCGTCCTGGCCCCAGAAGATGATGGCCTTCGGCTGTCGCTGGCGCAGGAACGCCTGCCACGCCGGATAGAGGGGAACGTTGGTCCGGTAGTCGTAGAATAGGTCGAGGTTCATGCGGACGGAGTGCGGGCGCTGCATGAAGGCGAAGTCCGACTCCCAGTTGTCTGGGCTGATGGCCTCGGGCTTGCTCGCGCCGTGCAGGTAGATGCCCTTGATGGCGTCATGGGTCAGGAACGCGGCCAGGGGCTGTTCGTTGCGGTGCGAGCGCTCCTTCCAGAGCGCCCCGCGGAATCCGTCCCAGGCCGCGGTGAAGCCGACCTCGTAGGCGTTGGTGTTCTG
>PMBV01000299.1 GCA_003153055.1 Myxococcales bacterium | reverse complement strand
CTCCGTCTCCCGTCCTCCGTCTCCCGGTCGTTCCGTCTCCCGGTCGTTCCGCGCCTCCGACCCATTCAGCATCGGCACTGACGCCCAGGGTTGATGGCCTCAACCGCAACCAAACGCAGGCGTCCTTGAACGGAATCGCGCGGGAGGCAATCCCGGCCCAGCGCGACTCGGACCTCGAGCGGAAGAGCTCACGCTCCATCGGTCGTGGCAAGCCTCCGCAAGTACGCCCAATCGAAGATGCCGGTGTTGTGCTGGTCGGCGAAGGTGAAGCCGAGGGCGTAGTTGCCGACGGGCTGCGCCTCGACGGCAGACATGTCCTCGGGAATGGAATCCACCGAGAAGGTGCGCTTGCCAGTCCACTCCTCGACGCACCCGGCACACGGGCAGTACTGCCGAAGGCGGCGCACCGGCGTGATCGTCTTGAGCCCGTCGGTCCAAGTGAGGGTGAGCTGCCGGCGATCATGGCTCAGCTCGACGTGGGTGGCAGTGACGGCGCGGGTGGATGGCTTGATGGAGTCCCAGAAGCTCATGGTCGTATGGGGGGGGCGGGGGTGGAGACGGCGGAAGCAGCTGGCTCTTCGACGAGGGCGATGATGGCCGAGGCCAACCGGTCGACGAAGCCCTCGAGCAGCACCTGGGTGCGAGGCTGCTCGTTGGCCAAAATGCCCTCGGTGTACGACACGTCGAGCCCGAAGGGGCGCCGCAGCGGCGTGACACCGCTGAGGTTCACGGCGAAGTCGGGCTGGGTCGGGTACCGCACCAGGCGCTGGCCAAGGGTCTCCGCCGGAGCATTGAACCGCTCGACGAGCCCCATCACGCGAACCGTTTCGTGCACCGGGTCGATGTGAATGAGCTCCAGCGGCCAGATGACAAAGCCGAAGCCGAGGGCGAGGTTCTTCAGGGCGCGATCCGACGCGGCCGTCTGGTTCCCCTCGATGATGGTCCTGACCACCGTGGTCTCGCCCCTCAGCGCGCTCATTCCCGAGGTCGACGTCACGCGCCACGAAGGCCGCCGCCGTTGCACTTCGCCCAGGAGGCGCCGGTGGATCTCCGTCATCACCTCGGTGCGGGCGAACAGCGGCTTCTCTTGCACCTGACGGGTGACGGCGACGGTGCTGGGGTAGGCGGAGGAGCCGTAGCCGTAGTCCCACATCCCCATGGACCCATAGGGCGAGCCCGAGACCCGGGCGTACTCCGTGCGAGTGGTGGTCTGCCAGTTGGCCATCTCGAACAACGGCTCGAGCACCACGGTGCGGCTGAAGCCTGGGTCCGGAGGGAAGAACGCCCGGTCCTGGGCGAGCTGAGCAGTGGCGCAGCCGCTCAAGCCGAGGAGCACCATGGGGAGCGCGAATCTCACAGGCCCGCTTGTAACCAGGGCGCCCCATGCTCACAAGCTCGGCCGCAGCCGGGTCACCGCCGGGGAGTGTACCCCTGCGAGGCGAGCCACCGGAGCGCCCGGTCTTCCACCCGACGCTCGCGGAACGCCTGCCACGCCTCGATGAAGCCAGGGAGCCAACTGAGCAAGGCCCTGAATCGCCGCTCCGGCCGGAGCCCTCCCAGCGCCATGTCCAGAGACTCGGCCAGCTGCGCGTCGGTCACCTCGGCTTTGAAGGCCCACATGTCCGCCAAGAGCTCGTCGGTGGTTGCCAAGGGCACCCTCAAGAACCTCCGAGGGGCATGCTCGATCGCGGCGATGGTGAGCCCTTCGTGCTCGTTGGGCTCGTACTCGTGGTTGACCAACAGCACCTCGCCCGTCTTCACGTCGACGTACCACTTGAGCTCGGTCGACTCGGTCTTGAGCGCGATCCGCAGCTCGGCGAGATCCACCGGCAAGAACCTGAGGGCGGCTTCAGTCACGGCCCACCCACCTCGGAGCGCGCGGCTCCGGCTGGGTGGAGCGGCGCTCCGCGGCGGCTACGCGGCGGAGGCCTGGGGCTCTTCTCGGACGTAGGTCTGCTCCTTGTACGCCATGGCGACGAAGATGAAGACGAGGCCAGCCAGCATGACGACCCCGACGAAGAAGTAGAAGTAGTTGGGCCCGACCAGCCGGTAGGTCGAGACCTGGCCACCTGGCTTGAAGGTGCCTCGTGAGGCGACCGGCGCCCGCTCGACCACGTCCATCAGCCGCAGCCGGCCGTTCTGAATCTCCTTCACTAGGAAGGTCCCTTCGAGGCGCGCCGCCTTGCCCTCGGCGTCGAGGACCTCGATGCCGACGTCATCGGTGAAGTCGATCTTCTGCCCGGGGACGAAGTCCTTGGCTTCGTCCACCGTCACCCAGGTCTCGGGGCCGACCTCGATGGCCGTCGCGTGCAGAGGCTTCACCATCGCGTTGTTGACGATGGCGATCATTCCGTTGCCCAGGCTGGTCGAGAGGAAGAAGAGCGCCATGATGAAGCTCTTCATTCGCAGCGGAGCCTGCTTGTACGAGAACTCGAGGGCGGTGATCGAAACGAGGATCTCCGAGCAGGTGAGAATGGCGTAGGCGAAGATCTGCCACCAGGCGCTGACCGAGTGCCCATCTTGAATGCGCTGCTCGATGCGACCCACGATGATGAAGGAGGCTCCCACCGTGAACAACCCGATGCCGATCTTCTTGAGCGGGGTGACCACGAAGAAGCGGCCCCAGAAGGGGAACACCACGTAGCTGAAGAAGGGCGCCAGGGCCAAGATGAACAGGCCGTTGACCACCTGCAGCTGGGCGGGCAACACCTTGAAGCCGAAGGCGAGCTCCTTGTCCATCAACGACGAGCGAGCCTGGAGTGTCCAGGTGTTGCCGTTCGACTGGTCCCACAGCATCCAGAAGAAGGCGACGAAGGCGTAGATGATGAGCAGGTTCGTGATGAGCTTGATGCCGTCCTTGCTCACGACGTCCCTCAGCCACGCCTTGCCGGCGGGAGGCACCACCGCGAACTTGCGCCTCCCCAGGCCGAAGACGATGGTCGCCGTCATCATCATTCCCGCTGGCAGCCCGAAGGCCCAGGCGGGCCCATAGGCCGGGTCGGCCAGGAGCACGGGGCAGTAGTAGATCGAGATCGACGAGCCGAAGTTGATCGCCATGTAGAACCACGAGAAGGCGCGCTCGATGAGGTGCTGGTTCTTCGAGGTGAACTGGTCGCCCACGTTGGTCGACACGCAGGGCTTGATGCCGCCCGTGCCCAGGGCCACGAAGAAGAGGCTGCCGGCCACCGCGGCGGCGGTGTGACCGAGCAACGCCAGCGCCACGCAGCCCCCGGCGTAGAGCAGCGAGAACGTCATGATGGTCTTGAACTTGCCCCAGAAGACGTCGGCGACGATGGCCCCGATGACAGGCGAGAAGTAGGCGGCCGACTTGAAGAGCGACTGCCACGAGGCGGCCTTGGCCTCGGTGAAGTGCAGGTACTGGGCGAAGTACGTCGTGAGGATCGCCGTGATGCCGTAGAAACAGAAGCGCTCAGCGAACTCGTTGGAGACGATGTACCAGATGCCTGGTGGCATCGTGTCGTCCCTGGGCTCCGTCAGGGTGACTGGGTGGGCGGGCGTCGAAGTCATGAACCAAATGCTCCCGGTGCTGCTCGTACGTGAGGGCGGCTCATTATCAGAGCTTCCCGAGGAGCGAACCCCCCAGTGACGCGAATGCGACGCGTCAGGCTCGCCGGGCCCGCGCCAGCATGCCTTCGCCGCGCAGGAGCCGTGCCTCGGCGTTCATCATCGCGGTGGCCTCGTCGCGGCGGCCATGGTCGAAGCCCAAGAGGTGGAGGAGGCCGTGGGCGAGGTAGAGGGCCAGCTCGCGCTCGGTCGTGCTCTCGAGCTGCTTGGCGACCCGCCGAGCTGTGTCCATCGAGACCACGATGTCACCCAGCACCCGATGACCCGGGGCAGGGGAGTCTCCCGCTGGAAACGAGAGGACGTCGGTGGCCTGGTCGACGCCGAACCAGGTGCGCTTGAGCGCGCGGATTCTCGGGTCTCTCACCACCACCAACGAGAGCTCACAGCCATCGAGGTCGAGCTGCTTCAGGAAGCGCCGCGCCAGCGCCCCGAGTCGCTTCCCCGCGGCGGCCGCACCCCGCCCACCTTGAGATGCGTCGAGGTGAATCACGTTGCGGGCGCGCTCGAGCTTGGGAGGCGCCGCTTCTGACTTTCGGGCAGGGGGGGCTTTCGTGCCCCCGCGACCTGGTCGCGGCTTGGGTCTCAACTACCGCACCGCTCGCTTGGTGTCCTCGCCGCCCTTGACGACCACCAGGGTCTTGACGATCTCACTGGTCGGCTTGCCTCCCCCCACGGCGCCGGCAGGGTACGACGGGCGGGCGTGATAGATGCCTTCGAGCGTGCGGGTGAAGGACTCGGCGATGCGGTTCAGGTCTTTCAGCGTGAGGTCGCACTCGTCGAGCTGACCTTCGCTGAAGATGACGTTGATCATTCGCTGTACCAGCGCCCGCAGCTTGTCTGCATTGGGGTCGGCCAGCGACCGACTGGCTGCTTCACACGCATCGGCGATCATCACCAGGGCGGCCTCGCGGAACTGAGGCTTGGGCCCTGGGTAGCGGAAGGCCATGTCATCGGGGCCGGCGCCGTCCTTGGCTTCTGATTCCTTCTGGGCCTTGTGGAAGAAGTAGCCGACCAATCGGGTGCCGTGGTGCTGAGGAATGGCATCGGCCACCAATCGAGGCAGCTTGTACTCGGTGGCCATCTCGAGGCCTTCGAACACGTGGCGCTTGATGATCGACGCGCTCATCGTTGGCTCGAGCTGATCGTGGGGGTTCTCGCCCTTCTGATTCTCGCCAAAGTAGGCCGGGTTCCGGCCCTTTCCGATGTCGTGGTAGTAGGCACACGATCGCGCGAGCAGCGGGTTGGCGCCGATGTCTTCGGCGGCCGACTCCACCAGCGAGCCCATGATGATGCTGTGGTGGTACGTGCCCGGCGCCTGGAGCACCAGCTCCTTGAGGGCCGGGTGGTTCAGGTTGGCCAGCTCGAGCAGCTTGAGATCCGACGCGTAGCCGAAGCCTGCCTCGACCAGCGGGGTCAGCGTCAGCACCATCATCGGCACGGCCATGGCCGCGGAGCCCAGTGCAAACACCGCGCTCCACAGCGTGTCGATGCCCAGGCCCTTCCCAGCGGCCAACCCGAGGAAGGCCACCATGCCCACTGACAGGGCTCCCGTGGCGATGCCGGCGCGGAACAGCCCGGCCCGCTCCTTGACCCTGGCGATACGCTCCGACGCCACCACCGACGAGATGAGCGAGAGGAGGAAGTAGCCCAGCGAGTTGCCGAGCAAGATGCCAGCCAGGGCCGAGAAGATGATGGCGAAGTAGAGGGCGCTCTCCTCCGACAAGACGAAGCGCACCAGCATGGCCCCGGCGGCCACTGGGAAGGCGTAGTGCAACGCCTCGATGGGGATGCCGGGGTACCGGTCGTGCACGGCGTCTGAGATGAGGACCCACAGGTGCAACGCCGACAGGAGCGTCAGGGTCAACAGCGCCATGAACACCGCGTCACGCAGCGTGGGACGGAATCGCCGGAGCGAGGCGGTAAAGAACAGCCAGGTCCCGAAGATGACGAGCGCGACGATGCCCGTGCCGCCCAGCTTCAGCTCGAAGAGGTCGAACCGCGACATCTGGGAGCGGAGGTTGTTCGTCACCAAGACGTGGGTCTCGTTGATGAGCTCTCCGTCTCCGATGACGCGCTGCCCCTTCTTGATGGCGATGACCACCGGCTTGACCGCGTCGGCCGCGGCCTTCCTCCGACCCTCGGTCTCGGCGATGTTGACCGTCAGGTTGACGCGAATCTGCTTACGCGCCAGCTTCAGAACGGAACGCCTGAGCGGCACCCCACCGTCGGGGAGGAGGTTGCCCGGCACCGACGCGAAGCGATCGAGCTCGATGGCCACTTCTCTCAAGTCCATCACCGCCGGTGCCAAGGTGGTCAGCGGGTACTCGGCCGTGTCTCCCACCACCCGCACGGTGATGCCGCCTGCGTCCATGCGCGAGAGCTCCTCTCTCGAGGCCACCACCCGCGCCCGGTAGGCGACCTCGATGAGCGAGAGCACCGCTGTCTCGAGCTCAGGGGCAAACCGAGCCTGCGCGAGGGTGTCGAAGTCTTCCCGGTCATCGGGGAGGACTGCGTGCTCTTCGAATACCTTCTGGCCCTTTCGCAGTGCGTCGAGGAGCTCGAGCTCATCGCGACCGGGGCGGTCTTGAGGCCGGCGCTGGGTGACGGGGTACCGATTGACGATTTCCCTCATCGCCGCGAACCCGTCGCGCACCGAGCGCTTCACCTTCGACTCGACCGAGGCGTCGTAGTCGAACACCGGGCGAACCCGGGCCCGCGCCTCTTCGCGCTGCACCCCGGTCTTCGCCTCGTCGAGAATCTGGTAGTCGCGGCTGGCCTTGAACCCGGACATCCCGGTGGCGCGGAACACCTTGCCCACGTCGTCGAGCTTCAGCTCGGGGATCTTCTGGCCTCGACAGCCCGGGAGACGCCATCAGCGCTGCGCCGATCGCCACCCCGGCGAGGATCACCGAGTAGGCGATCCGGTTGGCCCAGACCGAGCTCACCGCCAGCCGATCGGCGAGCGTGTCCGTCTCTTGCTGTTCGGAGTCGGCCATGGGCGGGGTCTTACCCTACCTCAGCTTCGCTGACGTTTGTCTTCGGCCGGGTGGGGCTTCGCGGCGGCGGTGCGGTTGCTCGGCGCCGCAGCGTTCCCCCGCGGCCGGACTTCAGCCGAAGTGGAACGCGGAGATCTTCGCGCCCATCAGCGTGCCGCTGTAGGCGGTGACGCCCTTGTCCGCTCCAGCGGCGCCGGCGATCACCATCAGCGGCAA
>PMBV01000505.1 GCA_003153055.1 Myxococcales bacterium | reverse complement strand
GTCAGCCCCTATCCCGATTCAACAGCTCGTGTTGGGGAGGGCCTCGCGCAGGAGCCCGAGGAAGGGGCCGGGCAGGGAGGCGAAGGTGCTCGAGCGCAAGACGGACGCACGTTGGCTCGGCACTTTCGATACGACCCGATCGGGCCGTGTGCCCATTTCAGCGCGGAGGTCACCCTCCCAGTCCGCTCACGATCGCCGTGGAGTACGCCGCGATCGTCATCGGCGCCGTCCCGCATGCCCCTGACTGCTCGTTCGCGAAGATGTCGCCCGAGTTCCACATGAACCCTCCGTCTATTCCCGGCAACGATCGAGAGAGCTTCTGGAACGTCGACCGCACGGCGTCCGGACAGTCGCCGCTGTACGATCCGCCGTCCGTCTTGTGCCGCGCCCAGTACCCCGGCACGATGAACGCCGCGGGCGAAGCGATCCCGAGCGGAGCCGGCGAGCTCGCGAGCCCTTCCGCCCATTCGGCCGGTGAGTTGTACTGCCCGCCGTCGTAGCATTGGAGATTGTACCAGCGTACGAGCTGCCGCCCTGCCGAAGCATAGACGCGTGCCAGGCAGTCCCGCCAGAAGTTGGGCTCGGTGTACGGACAGTAGGTGATCCCGCTTCCGAACTGGCGCTGCAGCAGGAGCGTGAGCTGCACGATCGTCGAGGTGTAGTCCTCGAGGGGGAACTCCTCGAGGTCGAAATCGAAACCCACCACAGGGATGGTCCTGAGAAGCGCCTGGAAGTTCGAGACGAGCCCCTTCGAACCGGCCTCGCTGGCGAGGAGCTCCTTGATCGCCGCGAAGTCGGCCGCGCCGCCGCTCCCGATTCCAAAGTACACCTGATGCACGCCGCCACCGTCCGGCAGTGCCTTCACGAGCGGCGCCATGTAGGCGAGGGCGGAGTTGAACGTCCCTTGCTGCACCATCGGGGCGTCGTTGTAGTAAAAATCGCCATTGCCGTGCACGTGCAGCGTCCAGAGCAGTGCGGTGCCAAACTGCGCGCGCTTCAGCTCGGCCGTCTGTCGCGCGTTGGTGGGCGGGTCGTTCGTCCCGAATAGGCCATTTGCGTAGATCACGGTGTTGCGCGTCGTGGACATGGGAGAACTCCTCTGGAGGTCGTGAGCGAGGGAATCACGGATTGTTCTGGACCTTCGTCGACCAGCTGTAGTTGCCGAGACCGATCCAGGTGTTGATGTCCTTGTCGAGGACCACCACGTCTCCGCCGGTCATGCGGTGGGCGATGATCTTGATGTGCGCGGGATACCAGTCGTCGCCGCCGAACAGCGGCTCGATCAGGAGTGTGGCCAATTCTTTCGTCAACGTGACGGTCTGATTGTTCGGGATGTCGATGCCGTCGGGCGAGAGCGCGGTGGTCTTGACCGATCCCGCCAAAAATCCGGTGTAGCCGCCGTAGGGGACGTCGTCGAGCACCACGAACTCGTTGAGGATCACCTTCTTGCCACCGAGCGTGATGTAGACGCTATCGCCGGTGCCCGCGAACCACTTGGTGCCGGTGGTGATTGTGACCGAGTACCCGCTCACGTTCCCGGAGAAGCCAGGCGCGAAGCACCATGTGTGCGCGGCGTCGATCGTTACACCGAGGTTGTCGCGATTGTAGATCAGCGCCCCCTGCACCCATACGCGAATGCGCTTGACCTTCCATGGCGTCCGGATCTCGGCGGGGTTGTTGTTGCCGACCACGATCGCCTGAACGTCGGCGCGGGTGATGCGCGTGTAGCCGAGCGCATACGGGTCGCGCGCTCCTGGCTGACGATCATCGATGATCGGATCGGAGAGCCGGAACATCATCCCGTCGCCGAGCTTCACCCACATCGGGTCGTTGTTGTTCTGGGAGGTGGGATCGGTGGTGACCTCCACGAGCACATCTGACCAGCCGATGATGCTCTTCGTGTAATCGCACGCCACGTTGTCCGATGAGTCCATCACGCAGTCCTGCAGAGGAAAGGCGCAGGTGGCACAGTTCCCGTTGGGAATGTTGTATACACCGTAGGTGCCACCGCAATCCGAACACGGGGTGCCGACGCCCGCGTACTCGTCGGGAGCGTCGAACAGGTGGTACGTCTCGTGCCGTATCACCTGGTCCCAGCGTGGCAGCCCCCAGCCCTCGCCATGGAACACGGCGAAGGTGTTCGGATTCGGTAAGCCTACGGCGAGCACGAGAAATGTTCTCTGCATAAGCTCATGACTTGTTCTCTCCTCGACCTTGGTGGCGATGCTCCACCGGCGCCCCGCCTCTTGCACGGTTATCGCAAGCGGTTCATTGGCCGGGATGCTGCGGTCGGTGCCGAGCCCGCCGGCGTTGAGCCAGTTCCGGACCGACGCCTGATCGCGGCTGTCGAGCTGCCCCCCGACAGCGGCGCTGTAGGCCGTCTTGAAGGTCCTCAAGCTTCGCGATAGCACCGCGAGCTGCTGCGCCTTCTGCGCGAACGCGAACCAGTTCGTGGGGAAGTTCGACATGAAGACCAGCAGCGCCCCGCCTGCGCCGGTGCTTGTCTGCAACGCCTGACGCATGGCTTCGAGCCCGGCCCACGTGGCCGGGAAGCTCTGCTCGCCGATCCGTACCGTGGCGACCGCGGGAAGTACCCAGTAGCTGTCGCCCTCGTTGGCGTCGTCGTTCGGGTTGTAGTCGTACCCAACGTCGATAGCGGCATCGTACGGTTGCACGACCATCCGAAGGTCTTGGGCGTCGGAGAAGGTGAGTCGGGTTCCCGCGGCCACGGCGGGAAGGGCGTCGCGCGTGTGAACGGTCGAGGTGCCGATGTCATACTGCGTGATGTTGTAGTTGGTCGCGCTTCCTGGGAGCATGAAGGTGTCACCGCCACGCGGGAAGGTCTGTCCACCGGTCACCTGAAAGACTTTGGCGCCGTCCGCGACGTCCTGAGCGGTCTCCCAATTGTTCGGTCTGAACTCCGGCGCGTCGTTCTGGATGCGCTGGAACGCGTCCGCCGCTTTCTGCACCGCGACATTGCGATCTGCTGGCGAAAACTGGGGTCCCTTGCGCGGCGCCGCGACTGTCGTGACGGCGGTGCCCACAGGGATCGCCGCGGGCGCCGCCGTGTCGGCGGTCAACGTCGTGGTGGTCGGATCCCATGCCGCCACGCCGAACTCATATGCACCAATCGAAAGACGATCGCCAGGTTGAGGGTCGTTCGTTCCTGAATCGATGGTGATGGCTCTCGCGCCGGCGGCGACAGCGGCCTTCACCTTCCATCCGGCGGGCGTGCCGCCGACGTCGCGCGACGACTGCACCACGATCACCCCCACGGCGACCGTGCCCCGCATGGCGACCTTCGGCGTGGCGTCGAGCAGTGCCAGCAGATGTGGCCGGAGCTCGGCGACCAGGAGGCGCTTGCGTGTCTCCGCTGGAAGCGACACGAACGACTGGGCGAGGCGGTGCGCCGCCGAGGAGTCGCCTAGAAGCGTTTTGAGCTCCGAGACGAGCTCAGCCCTCGTCTCTGGCGACATGGGGCCGGCGGCTTCTCCCTCGGCGCTCGCGTCGCGTTCGGGTTCGATGACCGCCCGAAGCATGCTGGGCAGTACCGTCTGCGCGATGGGGGGTGAATCGATCAGCTTGTCGCCCCAGCTCTTGTTCTGGTTGGTCGTGTCCGCGAGGATGGCCTGATAGGCGGGCGAGTAGTAGTAGTTCCACTGATTGGCGATCGGCTGCTGGTTCGTGGGGAGCGAGGCGATCTGTGCCGGCGTCAGGGCGGTCGCGTACGCGGCCGACACGTATCCGAGGGTACCCGCTTGCGCGATCTGAACCGTGTCGGCAAGCCCCTCGAAGTGGAGGTTGTCGGCGTTCCCGTAGATGACCACGCCGAGGTCCTCGAGCGCGAGGCGGGCCAGCCCGGGGTTCTGCTGTCCGGACGAGGACAGGAAGAAGATCGCTTTGGCCAGCGTGATTGTGACGAAGTCAGTCCACGCGCCGGTGACATTGTCGGTCCATGGCCGCACGCGAACCGCATAGTCACCCGGGATCGCCTCATAGGGGAGCACGACGCCGAGGCCCAGGAAACCGGTCGTCGAGAACACCGGCTTCGTGTGGTCGGCGCCGCGATAGAAGGCGATCTCGTAGCTCGTGGCGTTCGGCATCGTCGTCCAGGACGCAATCAGCCGACCGTTCTCGTGCGCCAGCGTCACCGGAGTGATTTGTGCGGGCAGCACCTGAGCCGCTGCGCCGAAGCGCTTGAAATCCACCGCCGTCGTCGCTGATCCCGACAGAGTGAGAACGATCGTGTTGTTGCCAGTGACCATCCAATTGGCGGGAACGAGCCACTGCTCGTCGTGGAACCCAACGTTGTGTGGATCATAGTTGACGAGCAGGTTCTGGCCGTTGACCGTGATCGAGAAGGGGTTGTTCGTCCCTCCACCCGACATCATCGAACAAAAGTTCATCGTGATCGCGATCAGCCGTGGCTGGTCGAGGTAGAGGTTGAACTTCATGTAGCCGCCCCGCACGGAGATCTGCCACGCGTTGTATCGGGAGTCGTACTGGCATCCCGCGTAGAGTGGGACCGACATGATGTCGGTCGCGCCAGGGTTGGGCGTCTCGAAGCTGATGCTCGTGGCCTGCGTGGTCTGAGTGACGATACCTGCGACGTTGAACGACCAGAAGGTCGCCCGTGTCGTGGAATTCCCGTCGAGGCTCAGGACCAGGCTGTTGGCGCCTGCGACGAGCCAGTGCGCCGGCACGTAGAAGGTGAACTGCACGAAACTCTGCCGGTGCGGCTCGAAGGCCGCGAACAGCGTCCATCCGTTCACACGTAGCGTCACTGGGTTGTTCGTGTGCCCCTGATAGGCCATGCAGCACATGACGAAGCTCAACTGGACGGCCTGCGGTTTGGGGAGCGTGAGCGAGAGGTTCACGGCCGCGCCGGGCACGACGAACTGCCAGCCATTCCAGTCGGGCGAGAAGGACCAGCCATGGCTACTGGTGATCGCGAGGTTGGCGCTCGCCACGGGGGTCGGGACCCGGAGGTTGATGCTCTGTGCTGGGATGAGGTTCGGCATGAGACTCCCCTGAGTGAAAGAAGAATCGGCGCCGAGACGGCGCCTTGCGCGATGCGTGCGTATACGTGTGCGCGACGGGAGCGTCGCGTGCAGTAGAAGTTATAAACCCCCTCGCGCTTTTTGTGAAACGGGGAAGGGCATCCCAGATAGGGCAGGCTTGATCGGTATAAAGATTGCAGGGCCTGTGATGTTTATGTTTGCAGCGATTCATACGCCGAAGAGTCATCTGTCGCCGTAGAGGTCAGGAATTCGCCGGTAGGCGCAGTTGCCACACGATCGACAAATCCACTAGCGCCGGTGCTGGAGTTTGACGCGCATGGCAACGAAATCATGTATCGGACGATGTCGAAGGCTCATTACGATCGGCTGTTGCGGACAGGTAAGTTGATGCCAACTACGGAGACGTCGATCTCGCCCTCCCTTACCTATTCGTCGGAGTACCGCGGCGTACTGGTTCGACTGACCACAGCGCCAGGTACCTCGGCGCAGTTGCAGGAAATCGGGATTGCCGCGAATGAGCCAGCTGCACTTGAGTTTCCAGGTATGCCGACAAGGGCGGGAGGGTGGATGCAGAGCAATGCTAGATTCAAAGTCGAGGGAGGGCAGATGACCACGCAATTGGGTCAGGGTAGGGCAATCGAGATTTTCAGCCGGAATCTTGTGTTGTTCGAGCGGGTTCGCCAGGAGGCGTTGAATGTTGCTGCGTTTGGATGATGTTGGTGTTCCTGTGAAGTTGGTGTATCAGCTTTCGGAGGAATTGAGATTGGATCCCGGGCAGGTTTCGGATGCTCAAGCCCTGACGCTAAATGCTTCGAAGCCGCGTATTGGGCTCAAGGGGGTGCATGGTCTGTTTGGTGCGCGGGAGTGGTGGGAAAGCATTGCGCAGGGGAAGATGCCGTTGGTGTTTTTGTCCGGGGTCGTACTGCGAGTCTATGCTGCTGGTCAGGATGAGGGTGAAATTGACAATACTGTCGATCTGAAGTTGAGTGATGGTTTGGGGCGGTCTGTTGGGATTTATGTTAGTGATAGCGTCGACGTGCGGCTGTTTCGTCTGGGTCATCGGGTTGATGTGGTGTATGTTTTTGATGAATTGAAGGAGCAGCCGTCTCGTGGCGGTGGGGTCAATTGCGCGGACATTGTGCTGGAGATGGCTGTTTCGTTGCGTCCGACTGAGTAGGTTCTGCTATGGGTGATGATGGCCGTAGAGAGGCGCTGCCTATTGGTTGCCTGTCGAGTAGGCCCGAGCGGGTCGTCCAAGGACCTCCATGCCATGCCCAGTGCCGTCGGGGAGACGGGGTCAAGGGAGCCGCAGTCTCCGACCCAAGGTCGCCTGCCCTTGACGCTGGCGATTTCGATGGCACCTCCGGGTTTCTGCGGATCCTCGAGGAGGAGCTGCAGAAAAGCTTGGCGAGGCCGAAGTGCGCGCGGGAAAGAAACGCGGTGTTCCGCGAGGCCCCGTCGCCCGCGAGCGCACCGGTGCCCCATGGGGACATCGCGCCGCTGGTGAAGGTGTTGTCGCGAGAGCTGCGGGATGTCATCGAGCGACTGGCTCGCTCTTCTCGTGCGACGCTCCTCTCGGAGGCAGGTGACCTCGACGCGCGCTACCGCTGCAGCGTGAGTAAGCCCGGTCTCCAGGGGATGGTGTTGTAATTGCTCGTGCTGCTCCCGACCTGGTAGCCCTGGTAGAGCAGTTGCAGGTTGCACGGGTCGATGGTGTGGGTCTGGTCGGGATTGCTTCGAACCAGATCGCCTGGCTGATGTTTAGTGTTAGTGGTCCAGGCGTTGCCGCTGAAGGTGACGTTGTTCGCGCCGGCAAAAGGAGCGCTCTCGGACGCGGCCAGCGGCGTCCACGTACCCGAGAGGCTGGTCGCGGTGAAGGAGCGGAAGTACCTCCGGTGGCTGCCCATCGCCTCGACGATCATGAGGTACTGGGGGCTCGCCGCCCTGACCGTGTAGACCTCCACCGCCTCGAACAGGTTGGCGGTGGTGTCGGTCATGATGGTCGTCTGTGCACCGGACTTCCCGGGGAAGCTGCCGATCGGCATCGCAGGTTCTGAAAAAGGGCCGGTTATCCTTCCTTGATCCTCGCGACGTCCATTGGCGGGGCGCGCGCATCTGAAGTTGTACCCGCCAGCCGGGGGTGTGACGATGCATTCGGCCGAACCGGAGGCGACGGTGTGGGGCGCAGAGCCGACGCAGCCGGATCCAGCCGTCGCGGAGACTCTCGAGAGCGCACGCCTCCTGCCCCGCGTCTGCGCTGGGCTGGGCATTGGCGCAGCCGCGGTCCCCGGGTCTTCGCCTGGGTTGGGCGTCGTCGCGGAGCTCGGCGTTCAGCTCGGCGACCGGTTCTCGGTGCTCGCGCGTGGTGAAGCCATGCCGTTCAACGGGTCGGTCGATGCCGCGGTCCTCGGGGAGATTGGGGTCGAGCGGTTCTCGGTGGCCGCGGGCGCTGGCGCCATGGTGCGGTTCTTCGGGACCTTCAAGGGCATTCCCTACGCGTTCTTCCCGTTGGTCCTCGGAGTCACGCCTTTCGGCCGCGCCGACACCGACGTAGCGTTGCGCGGGCTCCATGTCTGGCTCGAGGGCGACGTGTTTCTGACGAACAGCGGGCTGGTGCCTGGCTTCGGTGGCTCCCTCAACGCCGGCTTCGCCTGGCGCTGGCGAATGGGTACTGCGCCGAAGTTCGTCAGAACAGAATAGGGACGATGTCCCTTAGCAGGCAAAACGGCGGTTGAGGAACGTTAGTCTCTGGGTCATCGGGGTGGCGAGGTCAGCCCTCGGGCTCAAGCTCCGGGTCGTGGTTCAACCCATACTTGCGAATCTTGTCTTGGAGTGTCGCCCGGCTCATGTCGAGGAGTCGGGCCGCCTCGCTCTGGTTGCCTTTCGACGAGTCCAGCGCCGCGACGATGAGGCCGCGCTCATAGGCTTCGACCCGCTCTTTGAACTTGGTGGGTGAGGGCACCTGCTGGGCGGGCTGGGTCGGGTCGGGCAGATGAGCGAGCTCGATGGTGCCATCGGGCGACAGGGCCACCGCGCTCTCGAGGGCGTTCTCGAGCTCGCGCACGTTCCCTGGCCAGCTGTAAGCGGTGAGCCGGCCGAGGAGCTCGGGCGTCACCTGGGTCGTCGCCACGCCGAAGCGCTTGGCCGACCGCGAGAGGAAGTGCCTCGCCAGCACGGGAATGTCCTCGGGCCGCTCCCGCAGCGGTGGCACGGTGAGAGACACCACCTTGAGCCGGTAGAGGAGGTCCTCCCGGAAGCGCCCCGCGGCGACCAGGGCCGGGAGATCTCGGTGGGTGGCGGCGAGGATTCGGACATCGACATGCTGGGGCCGGTCTTCTCCCACTGGGCGCAGCTCGCTCTCCTGGAGCACCCGCAGGAGCTTCGCCTGGGTGCCGGGGTGCAACTCGCCGACCTCGTCGAGCAGCAGCGTTCCTCCGTCGGCCTCGCGAAACAGGCCCGCCCTGGCGCGGACAGCTCCGGTGAAGGCGCCGCGCGCATGGCCGAAGAGCTCGGCCTCGGCCAGCTCGGGGCTCAAGGCCGCGCAGTTGAACTGCACGAAGGGCTTGTCGGCTCTCCTCGACCCGCGCACCAAGGCCTCGGCGACGCGCTCCTTGCCGGTGCCGCTCTCTCCGGTGATGAGCACCGTGACGTCGCGGGGCGCCACCCGTCGTACCAGCAGCGCCAGCCGTGACATGGCCGGGGAGGCGAAGACGAGCGAGTGGAGCAGGTGGACCTCGCCCTTGAGCTGCTCGTTCTCCCGCTCCAGCTCGAGGGTGGCGATGGATCTCCGCACCACCGTCAACACCTCCTCGACGTCGAAGGGCTTGCGGAAGTAGTCGAGCGCGCCCAGCTTCATCGCCTCGACGGCGTGTCGCTCCGAGCCGTGGGCGGTGAGGAGGATGATGCGCGGCGGGGGACTGAGCGCCTGCGCCTGGCGCAACAGCTCGAGGCCGTCGAGCTTGGGCATTCGGAGGTCCGAGATGACGAGCTCGAAGTCTGATTGCTTGAGTCGCTCAAGGGCCGCCGCTCCGTCGGGGGCTTCCTCGACAGTGAGGCCCTCGTCTTCGAGCAGGCCTCGGAGCGTGTATCGGCCGACCGCGTCGTCGTCGACGACCAGGACACGCGCCGTCATGAGCGCTCCTCGGTGGGGGTGAGGGCGGGGAGTCTCAGCGAGGCGACGCACCCACCGTCTTCACGATTCTCGAGCGTGAGGTCGCCACCGTGCTGGCGAGCGAGCCCTCGGGCCAGCGCGAGACCGAGGCCTGTTCCCCGGGCCTTGGTGGTGGTGCCAGGTTCGAAGAGGCGCTCGCGGACCGCCGGAGAGAGCCCTGTGCCCCTATCTCGAATCTCCACCACGACGTCGTGCCCTGGTTCGGCGCGCACCACCAGCTCGACCTCGGCGCCGGGTGGGCTGGCCTCGAGTGCGTTCTGCACCAGGTTGATGAGAATCTGCTTCACCTTCCTCGGGTCACACGAGACGCCGACAGTCGGGGGTGACGAGAGACGCATGCCCTTCGAAGCGGCCACGCCCTCGTGCAGGGTCAAGACCGACGCGCACAGCGAGGGCAGGTCCACCACCTCGGCGTTGAGCGGCGAGAGGGGCCGCGAGAAGGTGAGGAAGTCGTGGAGGATCTCCTCCATTCGCTCGACCTCGTGCTGGAGCACCTCGAGCCGCTCGACGCCCTTGCCGTGGACATCGCGGCCCACCAGCACGGCCAGCCCCCGTACGTTCGCCAGCGGGTTCTTCAGCTCGTGGGCCAGCTCGCCCGACAGCGCGGTCAGCTCCCTGGTGTGCTCGTCGTGGCTCTTCAGCACCTCGTCGCGGGCGTCGAGGGCCTCGGAGAACACCTTGCGGAAGACCTCTTGCACGAGGTGGGCGACCAGCGCGGCCCACCCGAGCGTGAAGGCGACGCCCACCGCCTTGGCGTAGAGCAGCGGGGGTGAGGCCGGCAGGCCCGAGCCGCCTCCGAAGACGACGGGCATGAGATCGTCGATGAGGCCCTGCGCAGAGATCAGGGCCAAGAGCGCCACCACTCCCACATACGAGAGGGTGACCGCGACGAGCACGCGGGGGCTGGCGATGGTTCCGTAGAAGAAGCAGAGCGGAATGATGATCGGCAGGGCGGGGCTGTCGAAACCACCCGATGCGAAGATGGGCGCGCCGATGAGAACCGCGATGAGGACCACGGGAGCGATTTGACGGTCGTTGGTGCCCCACAGCATGAGCGACATGTCCTTGCGTCTGCGCTCGAGCACCATCCTCGCCACGCCCGCCGCGAAGGTGACCGCGAGCATCCAGCGGCGCCACACCGACTGGTCCCCTGACAACAGAAGCACCGTCGCGGCGACCGCCACGGGCCCCGCAATCCATCGACCGCGCACGATGGGCTCGAAGCGCTTCCCCAGCATCGTGATGACGTGGGCATGGAGGTCGTCCTTCGAGATGAGCCGGCTCATGGGTCGGCCTTTCCGATGGGCAAGGTGAGGACGGCGGTGCAGCCCCCGCCGGTTCGATCCTCGAGGGTCAGCTCTCCGTGGTGCTGGCGGGCAAGCCCACGGGCCAACGCCAGGCCGAGCCCGGTGCCCCGCTCCTTGGTGGTGAAGAAGGGGTCNNAGCCCGGTGCCCCGCTCCTTGGTGGTCGAGCCCGGCTCGAACAGCCTCGCTCTGGCCTCGGGAGCGACTCCCGGCCCGCGATCGCTCACCTCGACCCGGGCGAGAGCTCCGTGGGAGCGCACCCGCAGCTCCACCGTGGTGCCGGGGGCGCTCGCCTCGAGGGCATTCTGGAGCAGGTTGATGAGAATCTGCCTCACTTTGCGCGGGTCGCAGGCGAGGTGAACCGGAGCGGAGGCGCCGAGCTCGAGGCTGACGCTCCTCGTGTGGGCCATGCCTTCGTGCAGGGCGACCACCGAGGCACACAGGTCCACCAGGTCGACGTCTTGCTGCGAGATGGGGGAG
>PMBV01000112.1 GCA_003153055.1 Myxococcales bacterium | reverse complement strand
GGGGGGGGGGTCTTGAAGAAGCCAAGAGCGTCGAGGGGCTTGATCCAGCGCGGGTTCGCCAGCTTGGAAAAGAAGTAAGATGCGGCCTCGGGCCTGGCGAGGGCCACGGCCGCTCTCGTCACCTGCTCAGCAGTTGGCGTCTTCCAGGATGTCATCGATTTCCTTCATGGCAGGATAGAAATCCCGGATCAGCGAGTTCAGAGCGTACTCGAAGAGGTCGAAGTGTTGCTGGAACTCCTTGCTATCGGTCTCTCCATCCGGGATGCCATTGTCGTGGGTCTTGCGCATGAACCACTCGGTCACTTCGCGCCATTGCCTGATCGCAGGCTCGATCGTGACCAACTCAGCGTTCGTCAGTTCTCGGTTGCTTCGGACTCGAACGGCGGCTGCGAACAACCGCGTGGCGCCGTCGCGGGCCTTCCCCTCGACAGCGACATCATCGGCCAACAACTGATCGATGAGTTCAGCCGCGCTGGCAGGCACCATGACCATTCCAGACGCGCTCGGAACGCCGGGCCGTGGCTCATCCTGCAGCGGGTCTATGCGCCGCCACCTCGCTCGAATTTCGCGACAAACACCGTGGTAGTCCAGATGCTTGGCGCGCTGCCCCTGGCGAGGCGAGAGCGCGTCAGGTAGGCGGTTGCGAATCTCGCGAACTACGTGAGCCACGAGCCGCACGCGACCGGGAACCTTGCGGGCCATCAGGTGCAGTGCCCCTTCGTACAACTCCGACAGCGAGAGGGCACTATTCCCCGAGAGCCATTGGAGGATCGCGCGCTGGCGTGGGGTCCAGGTGGGCTCCGTGAAGGTCTCGGGGAGTTCCATGGCTTGCCCGATCATGGGAGCACCTTACGAGACAATCAAGGAGTCAGTGGGGGTGGGTCCTGCTCCGAACGGAACACCACCCTCACCACCTTCGTGCCGAACCCGCGCAGGACGATGGTGAAGGCGCTCTCGCGGTCCTGGGGCTCGGGGATGTTGATGGGCGTGTGCCCGATGAGCGCGTCGCTCTCGTACACCAGCGCGCCGGTGGGCCTCGACCTGAGTTGGATCGTCACTTCGCGCCTCGGCGGCGGCGTTGCCGCGAGGTCGATGACTCTGCAGCTCGGCGCCTGTCGCATCTCGCCGAGGGGGCCCTCGGGGCCGGTGGCGAACCAACAGCTCGAGTTCACCCAAACGGAGGACACTGCCATGGAGGATCATCGCCTCTGCCGTCGCCCGGCCATTCACCCAGACCAGCCCGAGGCCGGTGAGGTCTCTCACCCAGGGCTGCTCGCGGCGGTCGATGAGCACCTCGGCGTGACAGGGGAGCAGCGACGCCGCTTCGAAGCGCAGCTCGCACTCCCTCCCGGTCTATCGTGCGCCGTTCTCGGCCTCGGCGAGTCACACGCGCGCGCCTGCTCGGTGGTGTTGCGGTCCATCGCAGTCGCTTGAGGTGAGCCGTTCGGAGCACCTCCCGGAGCCGCTCAAACGCCGGGTGGCGGCGACGGCGCGGCCGAACATCAAGGGCAGAGGGCGGTACGCCGGGCCAGGGGGAGCGGCGTGCGAGGCTCAAGGGGGGCCGAGGCGCCGGAGGACCTCCCCGACCCCCACAGAGCAAGCGAGCCCAGAAGTCGTCGAGAGTCCGATGCGGCTACTTGTCTCCCTTGCATGCATAGACTATTTCCGCATAGGGCGGATTGGTCTCCTCCGTGCATTCGCAGTTCTTGATGTCGGCGCTCTTGCTCTTCTCCTCACAATCGGCCCGAGCGTACTTCTCTGCGCGTGGACACATCGTACTACAGCGCTCGCCTGGATGTCCTGTCACCTTTTTCTCTGTGGCCTGCGAAGCAAATGAGTGCAGTAGGATGGTTGCGACAAGCATTCCCCTCATGGCTTGATTCATTGTTCCCCCGTTGCGACATGTTTGGTAGTGTGGCCACCCTGATGCGGATTGGTCGCTTCGAAGTCAGTCATAGGTGCGTGTGAATCGTAAATTCCGTCCTTTGGAATGGCAACATGAAGCGCCCAACGATCTTGTCTGTCGGCCTTTCCCTGGCTCAGGCCTGATTCGTGGTTCCACCGGCAACGGCCGTCGCTGCTGGCAGATGTAGGCGCTCCGTGCCGTTGGGTCGATTTTCGGCACGGCTGGCGGATTCTGTACGGCAGCTGTCGTTGACCGCCTCCGATCGTGTTCTGGGCCATGAGCCATGCCCTGCGCCACTCGACCGACCGGCAGCGGGCCCTTTGTCCAATTTGATGCTCGCGGGCCCCGGACACGAATGGAAGCTGCTCTTCCATTTGGGCCTCACCGCCGCGCATCGAGGGGCTCGCCAGCCCGCCTCGCTCGGTCTCTGGAGGAATGAGACGCACGGAAGGCATCCGGGACTGAGCCGGTGGCCCATCAGATCAACCCTGCTGTACGACGCGTGACTGTTCCCGACGGAAGGCCTGAGGGGCCGGAGTCGCCCGCCACAGCACCAATTGTTGAACGAAGCCGAGTGCCGCGAATGGTACCATTGGTGACGTTGCCGGGGACCCTCGCCCACCTGGCTCGTGGCCCTCGCGTGTGCTCACTGCTGTCTGGGGTCGAGGCGCTGGCCAGACCGCCCCGGTCGGCGGGTACCGGCCCCACCCTCGCACCCCAAGGCAGGCTCGCACCGTCCTGCCCGCTCTCGCAGAGGCTTCGCTACTCCAACCAGTGCACCGTGATGGAGACTCGGGCCACCCGGCCTCTATCATCCACCACGCGCAGCTCGTGCCGGCCCGAGGGCGCCGCCCACTCCAGCGGCTTCCCCGGAGCCACCGTGCCCAGCACCTCCGAGCCGGAGAACCACGTCACCGAGCGCACCGCGCCGTCGGCGTGGGCCACCAGCGGCAGTCGGGCCTCCTCGGCCTTGTCTCGTCTGAGCTCGTACGTCATCTCTGGCTGCGGTGAGAGAATGCGGGGCGGAGGCTCTCCGCTTCGTGGGTCGTCACTCGCCGCGCAGCCCTCGGCCGCCGGGGGGAGCACTCGCCGGGCGAGCCCCGCGCGCTCGAACTGCCGAGCGACGTCACTGGGCCAGACCTCGAAGACCTCGTCGTGCGTCACCCCGGGCACGGCCTCGCAGCGCCGGTGGCCTTCGTGGTCGAGGTGTACCAGTCGGTGCACGTCGCAGGCGTCGATGGGAGACACCCCGGGGATGACGCGAGTCTGCACGGTGTGGCTGCAGTGCGGCCCGGGGCGCTTGCCCGAGACCGCGCAGACCGTCGCGTCGGTCAGTCGCACGCTGGGGACCTGGCGCTGACCCGCCGCCGTCGCCAGCTGGGGTCGAAGCCCATCGATGATTTCGAAGAACAACGGAGCCGCCGCGCTCCGGCCTACGAAACTCGGATTGGGCTGGCCATCGAAGTTCCCCACCCAGACCGCCACCGCATAGCGCCCGGCAACCCCCGCGGTCCACGCGTCTCGGTAGGCGTACGAGGTGCCTGTCTTCCACGCCACCGTCACCGCGTCGCGGGGCGTCGTCCACCGCTCGAGCGAGGCCTCGTTCGAGGCCAGCATGCCGAGCGTCAGCTCAGCGGCCTCGGCGCTCATGAGCCGTCTGGGCGCCACCTCCGGCTCGTCAGCCAGTCGCTTCAAAGGCCGCCACATTCCTCCGTGCGCCAACGCGACGTAGAGCGCCGCGAGCTCCTCCATGCTGAGCTCCACCGCGCCCAGCACGATGCCCGCCCCGTAGAAGGGCTTGTCCTTGAGGCCCTTGACCCCGACGCTCCGCAGCACTTCGTACAGCCCGTCGTGGAGTCTGAGGTTGAGCTCCACCGCCGGCACGTTGCGGCTCTTCACCAGGGCCTCCCGCGCCGACAGCGGGCCCAAGTAGTCGGAGTCGAAGTTCTCCGGGTTGTAGCTCCCGAAGCGCATCGGCACGTCCTTGAGCAGGGTGAGCGGGTGAATGAGCCCCTCGTCGAGCGCCCGGGCGTACACGATGGGCTTGAGCGCCGAGCCGGGTGAACGCCGTGCCGAGGCGCCATCGACCTGGCCGTGGAGGCTCTCGTCGAAGAAGCCCGCCGAGCCCACGTGGGCGAGCACCTCGGCTGTGTCCACGTCGACTATCAGCGCCGCTGCGTTGTGTATGCCCAGCGAGCCACGCCGCGAGACGTAGCCCGAGACGAGGCGCTCGAGCTGGGCTTGCAGCGAGCCATCCACCGTGAGCGTCAAGGTGCCCGTGGGTCGCCGGGCCAGGGCCGCCTCCACCGCGTGCGGCGCGAGGAAGGGCAACGCCTTGGTGGTGGAGAGCTCGAGGGGCGTGTCCATCGCCAAAGTCTCGGGCGCCGTGCCGGGGTGGGCCTCGCGGTACATCGCCGCCAGCTTGAGCCGCGCCACTCGCAGTGGCTCCGGCTCCACCGACGAGCCCGGCTGTCGCGCCGTCGGGCTCTGTGGCATCACCGCCAAGGCCATCGCCTCGGGGAGCGCGAGGGTCGCCGCGTCGGCGTGGAAGTAGATTCGACTCGCCGCTCCGATGCCCTGCACGTTGCCGCCGTAGGGCGCCAGGTTGAGGTAGGCCTCGAGCAGCTCGTCCTTGGAGTAGCCCAGCTCGAGCTGCACCGCCCGGAGCACCTGCACCATCTTGCCGCTCCAGGTGCGCGTGTCGAGGTGAAAGCGCAGCCGCGCGAGCTGCATCGTGAGGGTGGAGCCTCCCCGCCGTCGGCCCTTGGCCACGTAGGTGTGGGCGAAGGCCTTCGCCAGCGCGACCGGGTTGAAGCCCGGGTGCCAGAAGAAGTGGCGATCCTCGTAGAGGAGCGTCGCCTCTACCACCTGGCCGGAGATGCGCTCGAGCGGCGTGTACAGCCGGTAGGTGTCGTCACTCGCCAGGGTCAAACGCAGCAAGTGGCCCTCGCGGTCGACCACGGCGCGGCTGAAGTCGTAGGCCTCGAGCAACGGTGGCCGGGTGAGTCGCACGCCCAGCGCCGCCGCCATGAGGAGCCCGAGCCCTCCGAGGGTGAGCCGCCGCCGCACCGGTCACTCCACGTCGATGCTGCCAGCGATGGAGCGGCCTCGCACCGTCGGCTCATACATGCCGGTGGTGTACGCCGGGGGCAGGGTGAAGTGGCCCTTCGACACCGCCTTGATGCGGTAGCGCAGCTCTCCCACACTCGGCGGCACCTGGCCGTAGAAGATGACCCGGTCTTCGCGGGCGTCGAGCTCGGTCGGGCTCCAGGTGGCGCCCCCAGCGACGAGGCGGCCGAGGCCCTGGGCGTCACTGCCTCGGTTGAGCACCACCTCGAAGCCCGAGGGCAACAGGTCCACCACGGCCATCTGGGTGAGCGTACGACCGGGAATGAGCGAGCGCGTCTTCACGTGCACGTTGACCTCGTCGCCCAGCGCCACGCGATGCACCTCATGCCCTGCGCCGTCCTCCAGGGTGTGAATGAGCTCGACCCCCTCCTGAATGGCCTGGGTCGGTGGCTCGCGGTCGAAGCCCGCCTCGGTGAGGCTGTAGAAGACGAGCGGCCCGTCTTTGGCCACGATGCGAAACGCCGTCGTGCCGGCGTCGAAGCGAGCCTTGGCGACCAGCGAGCCTGTCAGCGCGACTGGCTTCCACGTGTCGGTTCCCTGCTGGGCCTCGAGCGTCACGTGCACCAACCCCGCCTTCGTGCTCCCTTCCACCGCCGTCGCATAGGCGTCGAGGGCGTAGAGGCACCAGGCGGCGCTCAGGCTGTGGAGGGAGTTGAGTCGCGACACCAGCCGCTCCAGGAGCTTGGGCCCCAGGGTGTCGAGCTTCTCGGGGAAGTGCCGGGCAAAGACATACAACAGCTGCGCCCGGTACACCGCGTCATCCCAGTAGTAGGTCGCGTCGGGCTCCACCGTGTCGCGCAGGGTGAGGCGGTCGACCAGTTGCCGCGCCCGCTCCGTGTTGTTGGTGAGGCGGTACGTGCCCGCGAGCCAGCCGACGGCCAGCTCATACGCCGGCCCCGACTCCGGTTTGGCTCGGGCGAGGTACTCGGCCAGCTGCGCGGTGGGCGCCGGCATCACTATCTCGTTGCGCGCCAACACATACAGCGCTTGGGCCCGGAGCTGCGCGTGCCCCAGGTCTCGCAGCGGCTCTTGTGCCAGCCGCTTGAGCTCACCCAAGGCCTTGAGCCGCACGTCGCTGGGGGAGGGCGCGCCGCGGTCCTTCGCCTCGGTGAGCATCAGCGCGATAGAGACGTCGAGCGGGTCGGACACGAAGCTGTTGGCGGCCCAATAGCCGAATTGACCCGACTCGTTCTGCCGCGCCCGGAGAATGTCGAAGGCGCGCTCGAACGCTGCCTTGGCCTTCTTGGGCTCGTAGCCCCACTCGGGCCGCCTCATGAACACCAGGGCAGGGGCCGCCCGGCTGGCGAGCTGCTCGGAGCAGAGGTGGGGGTAGTTCTCGAGGTAGTCCACCGCCCCCGAGCCCACCCCCAGCGGGAGCACCGACAGCGACAGCGCTCGAGTGGCCAGCTGGTCGAACATCTTCCGGGCGGGCTTGAGTGCCTGCTGGCCATCCCTGAGCGTTCCGGCCTGGGTCGTGACGGTGTACGGCGAGGCCGGGCGGACCGAGAGGTGAGCGGTGCGCGTCACCTCCTGCTTGGAGCCCGACACCAGGAAGCGCAGCTCGCCGGCGCCGAGCACCTCGGTGGCCGTCACCTCGAAGGAGGCCACGCCCTCTCGCCCTTCGGGAATGGTGAGCGTCTGGGTCGCCGGGCCCTTCACGGTGAAGCTGGCGTTGGGTGCGAGCTCGACGGTGACGGCTGCTTTGTCGCCCGAACCCTCGACGTTGTTGGCGATGGCGGCGGTCACCACCAGCGAGTCGTGGGGGCTGGCGAAGGTGGGAGCGTTGGGCGAGACCACGAAGGGCCCGCGAATGACCGAGGCGCTCTGGGCGACGCCCATCGCTGTCGGAGCCGCCGCCACCGCCACCAGGCGCAGCGTGCCATTGAAGGACTCCGGCACGTCGAAGGAGACGGTGCGCTCGTCGGTCCCTGCCTCCACGATGCCAGACCAGAACACGGCCGGTGCGTCGGCCTTTCGCTTGAAGGGGTTCAAGTTCTTCGCCAGCGCCGCCGACTCGTCGCCGCCCTCCTTGCCTCGGGCGTGCACCAGGCTGAACTCGGGGAGGAGTTGGTCGACGATTTGCTGCGTCGTCACCTCGAGCGCCCGGCGGGCGAGGAAAAAGCCCAACGGGTCCGGCGTCTCGTAGTGCGCCACCTGGAGGATGCCCTCGTCGACGGCGTAGACCGCCACCCGCGCCGGTCGATCGGCCTTGTACCGAATAGCCAGCGGGCGCCCGGGCCGGGCCAGGGCGTCGGCTTTGACCGACACCTCGAGCTGCTGGCGCTTCTTCGAGATGCTGAACGGCACCACGCCGTACGACAGCGGGCTCACGTAGAGCTCCTTGGAGTCGATGGCTCTGACGAAGGCCACGTGCACGTAGCCGTTGGCCTCGAGCTCGGCCGGCACCTCGATGGTCTGCACCGAGTTGGTGGTGGTCGTCTTGAAGCTCTTCGAGGCGTAGACGCGATCGCGCTCGATGGTGATGACGCCCGCGCCGGCGTAGGGCGCGGTCATCTGCACCGAGATGGTGTCGCCTGGCTCGTAGTCGGGCTTGTCGAGCGAGACCTTGAGCTCGGCGTTCTTCTCGAGGTCCTTGGTCAGGTTTCCCTCGCCGACGATGGTGTAGGGAACGCGGAGGAGCTCCACGTCCTCCTGGTCGCGCAACGAGAGGTAGAAGCTGCCCACCTCATCGGAAGCCACCGTGAGCGTCGTGCCCTGGTCAGACACCGTGAGGGCCTCGGTCTTGCGGGTGACGTCTTTCAGCACTGACTGGTAGTGGTACGAGCCGCTGCCGTAGCGGGCGAGGACCGAGACGAAGCGCTGCTCCACCAGCACGGCCTTCAGCTTCTCGACCTTGAGCCGCTCGAGCGTGGGGCCGATGGCGATGACGTTCACCGTGCGCGCGCTCTGGCGCTTCACGAAGCCGAGGTCACCGTCGGCCTTGAAGCCCAGGAGGTACGCGCGGGGCGAGACCACCACCCCCGCCACGCCCGAGACGCTGCGCCCACCGCCCAGCTCCATGCCCTCGGCGTAGAGCGTCACGTGGTAGGTCGCCGGGGCCCACGACGAGAGGTCCACCGTCCACGTGGCGTTGCCGGTGTCGTCGGTCGTGGCATCTTCCAGGCGTTGCTCCTCGCTGCGTCGCGCGCGGGCCGGGTCGAAGAACTGGTAGTCGGCGTAGCGGCTGAACGAGGGTGTCCACGGTGAGAGCGCGTAGCTCGCCTGCACCACGTGCCCCGCGGCCGGCGTGCCGAAGAGGTTCTTGAGCTCGACGGCCCCAGTCACCTTGGTGCTGGTGACCCACCCGGCGGCGCGCTCGACGAAGTGGGTCGTCATGCGGAGTCGATCCGGGAGGAACTCCTCCACCCGGAACGTGGTCGACCCGAGGTTCACCGGCTCGTGCTTCTCCTCGGCGACGCTGACGTTGAAGGCGTAGGTGCCCGTGGGAGCGCTCTCCTCGGGCGTGAAGTCGAGGCTCACGTACCCGAAGGCGTCGAGCTTCACCTTCTGGCGCTTCACCACCAGGCCCCGCGGATCCACCACCGTGAGCTCGAGGGGCACCTGGGTCACCGAGTGGCTCCAGTCGACCGCGCGCACCAGCGTGACCAGGTGGGCCGTCTCTCCTGGCCGGTAGAGACCTCGGTCGGTGAAGGCGAAGGCCGTCAGCGCCGCCGGCTTGCCCCTCGTGCGCACGCCCCCCACGTCGAAGCGCGAGAGGTCGAGGCGGGCCTGGGTCAGCGGGAGGAAGGAGACGTCGGACCCCTCGCGCACCACCAGCGCCACCGGAGCTCGCTCGCGACTGAAGTCCTGGAGCGACGGCAGGGTCGCCACCCCACTGCCGTCGGTCACCTTCTTCACAACCACCGTGCCGTTCCTGGCCAGCACCTCGAGCTGGGCGCCTCCCACCGGAGCGCCGCTGCGGAATGATTGGACATACACCCAGTGGTTGGCTTTGGCGTCGACCTTGTCGATGACACCCAGGTCGGTCAGCAGCACGAAGCGGTGATCCGACAGCTGGCCGTAGGGTCGCTCGAGGCCCTGGTCCGCCGCCTCTCGAGCGCCCTCGTCTGGCTGGCTCTCGTTCGAGGCACCTTCCTCGGTGCCACGGTCCACCGCCTCGGCGCCCTCGTCCACCGGCTCAGGGCTGGGAGCGTTGGGGGCCGGCTCGTCGGAGCGGGTGTACTGGGTGATGGCCGTGTCGGTCGCTGGATCCCACGCCTCGACGTCGACGAAGTACAGGCCTCGCTGCTCGCTGCCCTCCTTCAAGTGAGGGCCGAAGTCGATGCCCGCGTACTGGGCCGCGCGGGGGTCCGACGCGTCGAGCTTCTCGACGTGGGTGAAGACCTCGGAGATGTCCTCTTCGTTGAAGCTCCCGTAGAGCCGCAGGTGCGCCAGGTCTCCGCCGGCCTTGCTCAACAGGTGGTTCAAGTCTTTGGGGAGAATCCGGTACAGCCGCACCCGCACTCCGGGGAGCCCGCGGGCCGAGACGGTCAGCTTCTTGTCTCCGGAGACGCTCAGCACCGCGCCCTCGTGGGCGATGCGCAGCTCCCGGGGGTACTCGGGCACGTCGAGCACCGCCTCGAAGGGCTTGAGCAACACGTAGCCGCCGAAGGCCTCCACGCCTGCCTCCACCCGCACGAAGAGCTTGGAGGCCGGCTTCACGTCGAGCTTGAAGCTCTGCACCTCACCGACCTCGCGCTCCTGGGGAATCGCTGCGGGGGTGAGGCGGGTGGCCCTCTTCAGCGCCTCGGGCCCTACTTCCATCGCGCTGGACCAACGGTAGTCCTTCACCGCCGGTTGACCCTGCGCCGCCGGCTTGTCCTTGGGGAGCAGCCAGACCTTCACCGCGTCGGCGAAGCGCTTCTCATGTACCGGCGTGGTGCACGAGAAGACGAGCACCTGGTCCGGGTCTCCCTCGGCCGAGCGGGCGATGCCGACCTGGGCGTTGTTGACATGGAAGCGGTTCCCCCGCCCGGGGATGATGGCGGTGCCGGTGAGCAGCGCCTCGGAGGCGGCTCCAGGGACCTCGGGCTTGACGCCGGCAGCCAGCGTGATGGTCGCGCTGTGGTCCTCCAGCGGCATCGGCAAGGTCTCGGAGCGCACGTAGGCCTCGAACTTGAGGTCGTCGTACGACACCGACACCCGGTGGCTGGCCTTCTGGGTGGCGTTGCTCCGCGGGGCGGACGTGAGTGCGACGGCCTTCTCGAAAGACTGGGGCTCCACCGGGTAGTTGAACCGGAACGTGGCCACCACCTGCTTCACTGCCGGGTCCACTGGGTCCTGGTAGAACTCCGTGCTCGAGAGCTGGGGCACGAAGACGTCGGTCTCGAAGGTGAGCTCCCGAGTCATCAACACCACGTTGGGTCGAGCCACCAGGGCCGGCTCGAGCGACACCCGGTACTTCTGACCAATGGGCCAGGCCTTCTTCGGAGTGAAGGTGAGGGTGCGCTCGGTGCTCCACTTCCACTCGCCCTCGGTGGTGGGGCTGAGGGAGACGCCAGCGGTCACTGGTTTGTTGATGAGCTCGAGGGGCGCGGCCGAGCCGTCGAACTGGACCTCGAGGTTCTGTGGCGGTGGGGTCGGGTCGGTCCTCAGGCGACGCGGCGGCGGAGCGGGAGCCTGGGTGGTGGCCGACAGCCGCACCTGGTCTGGAGGGGGAGGCCGATGCGTCGCCCAGTAGCCCACGCCTCCCGCGACGACGCCGAGAGCCGACAGCGCGAGCGCGAGGCGGGCATGGCGGTGGAGGAAGCCCGAGATCCGCGTGGTGAGCGAGGTGCTCCCCGGCGACGTGGTGAGCCAGGGCGGTCGCTGCCAGGTGAAGCGGCCGAAGACGGCGGAGAGGAGCGCGGCGATTCGAGTGGGGAGCGACACGGTGCGCGATGTTGCAACTCGGCCGCCAACAAGTCAGCTGGGAAGACGCGCGGCGAGCATGGACGAAAAGCCGCGCTGCGGTCGTGGGCCCGCGCGGTTAGAGCGAGGCACCGAGCGTCGAACGACAGGCCTGGGGTTGACCCAGCCTTGGGGCGCGTGGTCGGGTCGCGGCGTGAAGAGGCCTCGCACCGGGTGATTCGCGTGCAAGTCCTCCGGGTGAAGCAATCAACTCCAACCGGCCGTGAGGCGAGGTGATAGCCTCCGCACTCCTCGATGCACCGGGAGTGGGCTGGCCGAGGGTGCCTGAACTCGCAGTCGGTAGGAGTCACCGGTTGTCATGACGGCCGAGCCTCAGAGTTGCCCCGCGTGCGGCGTAGCCATGGCCCCCGACGTGGTAGTGTGCTCGTCGTGCGGGGCGAACGCGCCCACGCTGGAGTCGCCCGCGAGGGCCGATGGCGAGGTGCTCGACGGGCACTGGCGCCTCGAGCGGAAGCTGGGCAAGGGCGGCATGGGCACGGTCTACCTGGCGCACGACCTCGAGCTCGATCGCCAGGTGGCCATCAAGATGTTGGCGCCGCAGTACTGCGACGACCCAGGCCTCGTGCAGCGCTTCGAGCGCGAGGCGCGGATGATGGCGAAGCTCGACCACCCCAACCTGGTGCCGGTGTACTCCGTTGGGCGAACCCCCAAGGGCCCGTACATCGTGATGAAGCTCCTCGCCGGCATGACGCTGGGTGAGGCGCTCAAGGCCCGGGGGCGAATGTCCGTCGAGGAGGCGCTCCTCGTCACCCGGCAGGTCGCCGCGGGCCTCCAGTTCATACATGATCGCGACGTCGTCCATCGCGACATCAAACCAGCCAACATCTTCGTCGGGCCCGATGGTCACGCCACGCTCCTCGACCTCGGCGTGGCCCGGGATTCGTCGAGCGAACTGACGCGCGCCGGCGTGCTCCTCGGGACGCCGAGGTACATGTCGCCCGAGCAGATTAGCGGCGAGCCCGCGGACCACCGCTCGGACCTCTACGCGCTGGCCACCGTGGTGTTTGAGATGATGACGGGCCAGCCGGTGTTCGACGCCAACAGCGACTTCTCGTTGATGAAGGCGCACCTCGACCAGGCTCCACCGGACCCGAGCAAGCTCGTCGAGATACCCCCGGCGCTGGCCTCGGCGCTGCTCAAGGCCCTGTCGAAGAACCCGGGCGAGCGGTTTCAGAGCGCTAAGGCCCTCTCCGAGGTCTTGGACGAGGCGGTCGGTGCCCCCAACGTGCCGCGAGGGCCGCAGAGCCTCCTCGAGGTTCTCGCTCCGACGATTCCGCCGCGCGCCACGCCCAAGCCCCAGCCCGCGCCTGGTGCGCCCGACCTGCCGCGGTTCTCCCAGGCGCCCGAGGTTGATGGCGAGCGAGAGCACGGGTCGGGAAACATGGTGTTGTGGGCGGCGCTGGCGGTGCTCCTGGTGCTGAGCGGGGGAGGCGTGAGCTACCTGTTCGCCGACGGCCCCGCGGCCGAGGTGGTGCCACAGACTGCGCGAGCCGCCTCGCCCATCGAGAAGAGCGCGCGGGTCGAGGGAGCTCCAGTGGTCGAGGTCGCGCCACAACGCGACTCCGTGCCCTCGGGAGATCCGCCGCCCCGCATCGAAAAGGCCATGCCGCCGACCCTCGCGGATCCGCCGAAGGAGCCAGGACAGGGCCAGGCAGTGCAGGTCGAGGGAGGCCCGTCGAAGTCAGGCAGCGCGAAGTCGGGGCGGGGGAGTGAACGAAGTGCCGGCCGGACGACGCCGAAGGACCCAGAGAAGGACTCGCTCGAGCGGCCTCCCTACGGAGTGGTGCGGTGCCTCGTCACTGCCAACAAGGTGAGCTCCTGGGCCTACGTGGAGGTCGACGGCATGCGGCACGGGGCGACGCCGCTGGTGCTCAAGCTCGAGCCGGGCCGACACGTGCTGGTGTTCATGCGCTCGGGGTTCAAGACCCAGAGCCGCGAGGTGATGTTGGCGCCGGGTGACGACACGAAACTCTTGGTGGAGATGGCTCAATGAAGACGATGGTTCTTCCGATGGTGCTGGCGGTGGTTCTGGTGAGCCCGGCGTGGGCCGAGTCGTCGGCGGCCGCGAAGGCCCGGGCAGAGATGGCGAATGATTACGCCAAGGGCGACTTCGAGCAGGTCATCAAGAAGGTCGACGCCGCGCTGAAGAAGGCCACCGAGTCGACCGAGATTGCCCAGCTCCAGGTGCTGCGGGCCCAGGCGCTCCTGGCGCTGGGACAGGCGGACAAGGCCCGGGCGGCCTTCGGGGTCGCGGTGCAGCGAGACCCGACGGTGGAGCTGGACGCGGCTCACGCGAGCCCCGACGCGGTGCGACTGCTCGAGAAGGTTCGGGCGGAGCTCCCGGCGACCCTGGTCGTGCTGGTGAAGGCCGGTTATGACGCCGACGTCGCGGTCGACGACAAGGAGCTGGGGCCTGCCCCGCTGCAGACCCAGGTGCAAGGCGGCGTGCATGTGGTGCTGGCGAAGGGCGGAGACGGCCGGACGACGCGGGTCGAGGCGCAGGTGCCGCCGGGGCGGAAGGTGGTGCTCGAGCTTGAGCTGGAGCTGAAGAAGCCGGGAGTGGTCGCCCCGGCCAAGGTCGTCGGGCCGCCGCGCGACGCCCGGGCGGAGAGGTCGGTTGACGGGAAGGCGGCCGAGGTCTCTCGGCCGGTCGTGCTCCAGCCCATTGAGCCAGAGGTGAGTCAGGCGATGCCGGTTCGGCCCGCGAGCCTGGGGTTGTGGATTGGGGGTGGGGTGGTGGCCATCGCCGGCGTGGTGGCGCTGGTGCAGGCGGGGGTCATCTACGGGCGACTCAACGGCTCGGGGACGTTCGGGCCGGGCGAGGGCGAGTCGCTGGCCGCCACGGGACAGACGCTTCAGGCGCTGGGTTGGGTCGGGGTCAGTGTCGGGGTGGTGGCCGCCGGGGTGGGGACGCTGTTGTGGTGGCTCGACTCCAGGCCGTCGGCCCCAAAGGTAGGCCTGATGGTCACGCCCACCGGGGTGTGGGTGGGGGTGAGCGGCTCTCTGTCCATCGTTCCCTGACGGAAGAGGCATCTGGTTGATTCGGTGGCGCGGGGTCGTCCGTCACCCTACAGAGAAACTCTGACCCATGCTTGCTACCCACCCCCCTCCCGACTAGACGATTTCGGACGAAGTGGGCCACACAAAACGAAGGGTTCGGCCGCCCCTCAACGCTGAACGATTGAACTGTTGCGGACGCTCGTTTGCATCCTCCTAGGCGGTCCCGATGTTTGTGGCGCGCTGTGTCATGCCGAGTCCAGAAATGCAGACTGAATGCCGAGCTACAGGCGGAATCACCAAGGAAGGATGACCATGTCCAAGGGACCGATGACGAAGCTGGCGCTGACGATGCTGAGCGCTGCTTGGGCATTTTCGGGGTGTAGCTGCAACCCAGAGTGCGCGATCAAGACGGTGACCTTCGTCACCCCGGTCGAAGGTGACCAGGTCGCATCGCCCTTCGACGTGCAGGTGCAGGCACTCAGTGTGGATGGTGGCGTGATCGCGTTGGAATCGGCGACACTGGAGTCACAGCAGCCCGGCGAGACGTCCTTCGGGCACGGCGTAAAAGGACAGCTGCTCTCGACTGTTGCCCAGTTCCTCGGAGTGAGCCTCCCAGATGGCGAGAGCTCGCTTCGGGTCGAAGTCACTGAGATGGCCAACACGTCATGCAAGGTGACAACGACCCCAATCAAGGTGACGGTCCCGAGCGAACCGCCGGGTGCTTCGGTCGTATCGTTCACGTTCCCTCAGGATTTGAACTCGGACAAGGTGCTCACCGGCAGTGAGCTCCCGATCGGCGAGAAGATTCTCGCAAGAATCCGAGTTGTGAACGCCGGGTCGATGAGAGTCCAGATCGTCAAGAACAACGGCACGGCATCGGCGCCGGTTCCTGGCGACATTCTGGGTTCCGCCGACGTCATTGCCAACGAAGCCACCGTCTCCCTCGACAATCTGTCCGAGCAAAGCGAGGCGTCCTACGACTTCATCGCTCAGATTCTCAAGGGCGTCGTGGTGCAGAACCCCACAGATAACAGCGCCGCCTATGCGTCTATCCGGGTCAGTCGGCCAATGATGACCTGCAACAATACCACCAAGGTGCTCATGGGCCCAGCTGATGACGCCGACCCCGTCACTCCAGGGTTCCAGCTCCGAGCGACAGGCGTCGTCGGGAGTGCCATCACATCGGCGGTCTTCCGCATCGACAGTTTGTCTGTTCAATCTGCGACCGTGACCCCGACGGCGGGTGGTGACCTCTCCGGTGACATGACAGTGCCGGCGACGGGAGACACGACGTACACTGTGGTGCTCGATGCTGCCGATGCGAACGGTAATCGCTGCCTGGCGTCAGCGACAGTGCGAGTCGACCTTCTGGCCCCCCTCGTCACTATCACCTCGCCAGCGCTCGGGGCTGACGGCGGCGTTCCGACGATCTCCACCACTCCCTCGACAGTCACCGCTTCATTCACGGGTGTGGACGATGGCGCGGAGGCCTGTGCCTACCGCAAGGGGTCGGACGGAGTCAGGACAAAAGTGGGCTGCTCCTCGGTGGTCGATAGAGCGGTGTCTCTCGAAGTGCCGTTCGCACAGAATGGAGCGTACGAGCTCTCGGTCGACGTGACCGATGCGGCTGGTAACGTCGGGACCGGAGCGATCAACGTCCAGGTGGCCTTGACGGGCTGTCCCCTCGCGTTCACCGAGCCGACAACCTGCCCAGCGTTGATCACCAACAAAGACCTCGTCTCGGGGAGTTACCCAGCGGTCTTGGAGAGCATTGGTTGTGTTGGAAAGGCAGTGAACGTGTTCGTCGGCTCTTCGGTGACTCCGGCCTGCACTGGCGTCATCGGCGCCGATGGGCACTTCCTCTGTCCAATTGCCCTCATGGGCGGAGGCACGCGAACCGTCAGAGGTGAGGTCGCCAACCTGGTTGGGTCGCCGACGACAGTGCAGTGCGACTTTGCCTTCGACCCAAGCACTCCGACGATCGACATTCCCGCCAAGAATGCCCCGAATGATTTCGCAATCCTCAACGCTCAGTCCGACACGCAGCCGACGTTCCCTGGCGCTCAGGCTCCGCTCCACTTCAGTGCGACCGTCCCGAGCGGAGGCAGGGTCGATGTCTGCATCAATTCGCTTGCGCTCTCGACCGGAGCGGTGTGCCCCACGGGTGAGTCGGGCTGGTACCTGCTCAAGACCGGCGAGACCAGCCCAGACACTGCCTTCACCTTCCCCGAGGGCAACTACCAGATCAAGCTCGCGGTGGTTGCCAATGGCAATTGGAACGCTTCCGCGGCGCTGTCGATGCACGTCGACGTCACCCTCCCGTGCGTGACGGCCGCGGGAATTAGCCTTCCCCAGGACACGAACGCAGACCTGAAGCTGAACATCGCGGAGCTGGACGGCGGGGCGCCGACGCTGAAGTTCTTCCTCGCTCCGGCCTGTGCCGATCCGGTGAGTGCCGAATCGCCGACCGTTTGGGTGAGGGAGGTGGTGGCTGGCACTGTCTCGACCATTCCAATGAATGTCGATGCGGGTGTCACTTTCGGGGCGTCGAGCGACGTCACGGTGGCCTTGACTCAGGAGGTCCCCGCGGAGGCCGACCTCACACTCTTCGTTCAATTGAAGGACTGGGTCGGGAACACGAGCTCGTACGTCGCGGGTGGACCCGCGGCGATTTCGCTCAGACTCGACACCGTCGCTCCGGAGTGTCGTCTCGTGCAGCCCACCAAGACGGGCACTCTGAACCTGACTGACCTGAACGCCGGGAACTTCAATGTCGTCGTCGGGACCTCGGCCGATGGCCTGGCCGTACCGATGACGTTGAGTAACGGCTCGTCGCCGACGACGAAGACGGGCTCGACGCCGACTTCCCCGCTCTTCGAGTCGGGAGCCTCGTTCACGCCGACCGGTGACGCGACGTGGACACTCCTGGCGACGTGCAGAGATGGAGCAGGGAACCCCTCGACGGCGACTGGGTCGTGGAGGATCGACGCCGTCGTGCCGACCATCACCATCACGGCGCCGGCCTCTGGCGCAACGCTGACGACCTTCAATCCGACTGCTACCGCCACCGTGACCGGCGCCGACGGGCAGGCCATCTGCTTCTTCGGAACTGGCCCTGTCACCGGTGAGGCGCCACTTGGTTGTGGAACCGTTGGGACTGGCTCTGCGTCCGTGGCGCTCAATTTTCCCAGGAATGGCACCTGGGCTGTGGTGGCGCGCGCCAGCAGCGCCGGAGGGAACGCCGCCGAGAGTCCCGCGGTGACCGGTATCGTCGTGAATTCCCCGTTGTGCCCGGCGACGCTGACTGTGCCGGTGTTGGTCAACGCCTCGATGGTCGACGGGAGCGGGAACTACGCCGTCAATGGCAGCTCGACCTGCACGGCAGTGAACACGACCCTGAAAGTGAACACGGTGCTCGTCGGCACGGTCGTCTCGAACGGAGCAGGCTCGTCGGTGTTCTCGGTGCCGGTGGCGAATGGCAATACCTACGCTCTCGAGTTTTGCGTTCAGAACGTCGGTTCGAATCCACCCTCGTGTACGACCGCCAGCATCACGGTCGACACGGTCGCGCCGGCGTGTACCGTCACCCTGCCCACCAAGACGGGGACCCTCAACCTCGCGGACCTCTCAGGTACCGACCTCACCGTTGGAGTCACCACTTCGGCCGACGGTGTCCCCGTGGGGATGACCTTCAGCAACGGGACCACCACGCTGAGCCAGACGGGCTCCACGCTGGACGGCTCGTACGTGTCGAGCGCGACGTTCACCGTGACAGGTGACGCGACGTGGACCCTCTCGGCGCTCTGCAGGGACCACGCGGGGAACACCACTCCGGCCAGTCGCTCCTGGCGGATCGACGCGGTCTTGCCGGTTGTCACCATTACTTCGCCAGCCGCGGGCTCGACTGTCACATCGTTCACGCCGACCGCCACGGCGACGGTGACCGGGGCGAACGGTCAGCAGATCTGCTTCTTTGGGACCGGGCCGGTGGTAGGCGAGTCCGCGCTCGGCTGTGGAACTGTCAGCGCCGGGTCGGCATCGGTGGCCCTCAACATTCCCAAGAATGGGACCTGGGCCATGGTGGCTCGGGTGAGCAGTTCCGGGGGCAACCCGGCCCAAGGCACCGTCCTCGGGGTTCTCGTCGACGCGCCGTTGTGCACGGCTTCGCTTTCGGTTCCGTCGTTGATCACACGCATCATGGTCAATGGCGGCAACTATGTCGTACATGGGCATTCGAGCTGTGCGGCCGTATCCACCTCGCTCGACGTGAACGGCTCAGCAGCGGGTACGGCTCAGACCAACGGAGCCGGTGACGTGCAGTACACGGTAGCGGTCGCCAATGGTACCTACACCTTCAATTTCTGCGTCACCAACGTGGGGTTGAACGCCCCGACCTGTCTCCTCGCACCAGTGACTGCCACTGTCGTGCTCGATGCGCCGCTCATCGTCACGCCAGGGGTCGCGGACATGCCGCTGAACATGGCGAAGGACCTCGACCCACTCGTCGCTGGGGTTCAGCGAGGGTTCAGCTTCTCAGCGCAGGTCCCGGTCGGTGCAACGAGCATGATCTGCACGAACCAATCAGGGCCGCCCCTGGGTGCGACGCCCTGCTCAGACGGAGCACCGGGTTGGTGGGCACTCAAACTGAGTCCGGCGAACTCCGAGCCCTCCCTCACCTTCCCTGACGGTGCCTACCAACTCAAGGTCGTCATCACGCAGGGGAGCGTATCGAACGTGTCCGCGCTGCTGGACGTGGTCGCGGACAGCGTTGCACCGTGCGTCGCCGCCGGCTCGCTGGTTCGCGTGCAAGACACCAATGGTGACAGCCGGCTCAACATCGCCGAGCTCGCGACCGCGCCCGCGGGTGGACCGCAGCTTCAGTTTGGCCTCGGTTGCGGAGATACGGTGGCAACCATCAACAGCGTGACAGTCAAGTCGGTGGTGGCCTGTTCAGGTGGCTCGCCGACACTGTTCAGCACCTATCCCACCGATGCGACCTTCGTGGGAACCACAGGAACGATTGTTCTCAGCCAGAACCTCACGACGACCGAGGCGGATTACACACTCGGAATACAGATCGTCGACCAAGTAGGGAACACCAACGTCGTCTGCGGGACCTCCGGGCTCGATCCCGCGGCCACGACGGCGCTTCGCATCGACCGGGTGGCCCCAGCGTGCACCATCTCGAAGCCGGCCAAGAACCTGTTCGGCCTCCCCGACAACACCGCGACACTCCCGACCTACGGCATTGATACCCAGGTTGACACGTCTGCCGACGTTCCGAGCGCCAACGTCGCGATGGTGGTGACCCCGCAGAACGCCGAGACGGTTACCCCCGGAGCGGTCTCTCGCGTCTCGAATAGCGTGTCTCGGCCGTTTACGATGGCAAGCTCCGGCACGAACACCTTCGGCTTCGCGGCCACGTGCACCGATGAATCAGGCAACCCAACGGTCGCGGTCGCACGGAGTGCCGTCGTGATCGACCGAGATCCACCGACCTGCTCGCTCACGAGCCCCTCCAACAGTGGACTCTACAGCACCTACCTCCTGCCGACCTCGGTCACCGTCGGTGGGGCAGATGGTCAGACGGTGACGGTGAGCTCCAACGGGAGCCAGGTGGGCACGCTCGTGGTGAGCACTGGTGTCGCAGCCGGCTCTCTGACCTACCCGGGAGGGGCTCAAACAGTACTGGCGAGCCTGACGGATGCAGCAGGAAACGCCTGCAGTTCCTCAATCAACATGACCATCAACGCAGTGGGGTGCTCGCTGGCTCTCACGGCGCCGACGGGCTCACTCATCAACACGCTGAACAGCACCTCCGCGGGGGCGGGCCTCGCAAACGTGACGGTCTCCGGGCACAGCTCCAACTGTCAGGCCGGCCAGAATGTCACCCTCTACCGAGTGCTCCCAGGGCCTCGCGCTCAGGTCGCAGGACCGTCGGGCACTTCCGGCAGTGGCGATGTGTCGTTCTCGGCCGTCGTGACCGACGCCACCACCGCGCAGTTCGAGCTCGACATCGACAATGGTGCAGGGCTCGTCACCACAGTCTCGACGGGCACCATGAATGTTCACATCTCGACACCGAGTGTCGTCTCGTACTCCCCGAACGCCGCCGCCGTGTACATCGTCGCCGCGGGGAACATCAACTTGATGACCAACGGCTATATCCAAGACGGAACTGCCGGGGCTCCCGGTGACTTCACCATCACCCTGACTACCGTTACAGGCGCCAATGGTGGCACCGCGAGGGTGAAGGTCAACGGCTCTCAGGTTGCGAGCCAAGCGATCAGCGCGGACCCAGCCGCGTCGGTGCTCATTCCCGTCTCGCAACCCCAGAAGACCACCGGGCCGATGGTCATCGAGGTTGTCGATCAGTACTCGAACGTGACGACCGTCTCGACCGGCACCATCACGGTCGACGTGGTCCCGCCGGACGCCCCGACCTTCACGCAGACCGTGACAGATGGGCGCGCGGCCAGTGTGCAGCTCTCTTGGGCGCCGACGTTCGACGATGGCGCCGTCGCTCACGCAGGGTACGACGTTCGGTGGACGACCCAGATCGTTTCTGGGGCGAACTGCTTGGCGTCGACTACGAACTACTTCAACAGCGCGCAGGCCCAACAAGATTCGATCGTTCCCTGGAGTGCATCGACCATCAACAAGACCATTACCGTGCCCCCGATGAACACCTACTGCATCGCCGTTCGCGCATTTGATGCCGTTGGGAACTACTCGACCTATGCGGCTCCTACTCCCTTGGCCAATCCAGGAAACGTCGCCACCCTGACCAACCCAACCGCTACTGCTTCCCAGCGCTTTGGCTACGTCACAGCGGCCGGGGGGAGCATCAACTTCGATGCCTTCGATGACCTGGTGGTGGGTTCGTATTCGCGAGCCATCGCAGCCGTAGGGTCGGTGGGCGCTGTGTACATCTATTGGGGTGCCAACCCGTTCGTGGACCAGACGTCATGCACCGCGGGCGCCTGCCAGGAGATCGTGCCCTACGAGAACGTCGCCAACGCATTTGGTTGGTCGGTTGCGGTAGGTGACGTCGGCGGCGATTCAACCAGACCCGATGTCGCGGTTGGTGCACCTTCATACGCCTTGCAGATGGGTCGAGTGTTCCTCTACTTTGGGCCGACTTCGGTGGCGACAAACGTGATCGACACGACGACCAACGCGTTCGTCGAGTTCCGAGGGAGTGCCACGGGGGTTCGCCTCGGTGACATGGTTCAGATGATCGACGTTGATGGCGACGGAGTGAAGGACCTGCTCATGTCGGCGACTCAAGAGAATGCCGGCCGGGGGCGCGTCTACATCTTCAAGGGAGGCAAGACGCTCGCACAGTGGATTGCACTGAGGACCGCGAGCGATGGTACGAGTGGTCGCCTCTATGTGCCGGTGAATGCAACGACAGCGAGCTGGGTCCTCGATGGACCAACTCCTGTCGATACGGTCGCTTCGACGACCAACAACTTCGCTCAAACCGTTGGAGGTACCACGCTCCTCGGCGACATCACCGGAGACAACATTCCTGACTTCGCGGTTGCTGACGCGAAGAATTCGGTGAACAAGGTCTTCCTGTACTCGGGTGCAGTGGTCGCGGCCGCAGCCTCGCCAGTGCCGACGTCTCTTTCGATTCAGGCGCTCACTGACGGTACGACGCCGCAAGACGGTGTCAACAACGGCTTCGGGCTCCGAAGCGTGGGTGGCGTCCAGTTGCTCGGAACCTCCGCCAAGGACCTTCTGGTGTCGAACGTCAAGCGTGGGTACGTGTACATCTTCGCCACGGGAACAGCGACCGGCTACGGGAGTCCAGCGCACCAGTTCACTGGGTCTGCACCACTGTCCTTCGGGACTTCTTTGAGCGTAGGGAACCTTGACGGCAATTCGACGGGAGGCAAGGACGTCGTCATTGGCGGGGGCGCGACGACCGGCTCGGCAGCTTGGATCTTCTACCGCCGCCCAACCGGTGGATACGATGCGACTCCGACGGTTGGGTTCTGGCAGTCGATCCTCTCGGGCACCCGAAATGGTGTCAGCACGGTGGTTGCGGATTTCGATGGAGATGGAAAGGACGATCTTGCAGTATCCGATGACTTGAACGCTCCCGGAAAAATCACGGTATGGCACTAGCGAGTATGAACACGAAGACCTCCAAGGCCGACGGGGCGAAGCGTCGACGGTACGCGGCACCCGTGGTGCGTTCGGTCGGCTCGCAGTTGGCCGGCCCAGCGCTCCTGTTTTGTACACCTCCGCTGTTCGATTGCGGGACGATTGGGAGCACGGGCTGCGCTGCTGACTGCACTATTTGCCCGGGCGTGGATCCAGGCCTGTGCCCCTGAGCCGTCGCTGAAATGGCTGCGGAGCCGGGTGTCGGGTTGGTCGCAGGGCCCGGCTTCGTGCTGGAGGTGGACGGAGGACTGCTCGCGCTTGCGTCTTCACGGGTCTTTTCCCGTAGCTTCGAGATACCCAGGAGTCAGAGTCCGCGACTGCGCGTGGTGCGTCGGCGAGAGGAATCGCCCCTGCCCACCCCCATGTCGAGCTCGGTCTTCGAGGGAGGATCGTATCGGCTGTCTGACGGGTTGCTCGAATTTGTCATCCCCGAAAACCCCTTCGCGGCCGAAGCGGCTCTCCGAATTGCTTGGCACGCCGCGACGCTCGAAACGGGCGGCCTCCTGCTGCACGCGTCCGGTGTTTCTTTTGGTGGGGTCGCCGTGGTGGCACCTGGGCAGAGTGGTGACGGGAAGTCGACGCTGGCGACGCTCTGCGTGAGGCACACCAGCGCCCAGCTCCTCTCTGACGAGATCATCCAAGTCTTCCCCGACGGCATGTGTGCCGGGACGCCCTTCCGCTCGAACTGCCCCATTCCCGGCGCGCCGTGCCAGAGCCGAGTCGGACTCCTCGTCAAACTCGCCAAGGGAGCCGAGGAGCGTCTCGAGCCAATCGCCCCCACGGAGGCCTTCACCTGGCTGATGCAGGCGACCTACGAGTCCGAGCCCGGAGGTCTCAGTCCCGGTGAGAAGGCCCGGCGGGTCATGCAGCTCCTCTCCGTGGTGATGCCGCGGCGGCTCACGTTCCGAAATGACCCCGTCGTGGGCACCTTCCTCAGCGAAAGGCTCGATCCACGCCGGGTCTGACCTTCTGGAAGCCCAGTCCGAATGGCGGGAGCGTCCGATGGTCACCGGCGAGGCGCTCTCCTATTGTCACCCTGCTCACTCATCCAGACGGAAGGCTCCCATGATGCGCCCGTTGCTGGCCCTCGCTGTTGTCGCGCTCCTCATTCCTGGCTGCAACTGTGGCGCCGGCCAAGGACCCGACGGTGGTGGCGTCGGCGGCGGGGCCGGAGGAGGTGACGCCGCGCAGGACGCAGGGTCCCCCTGCGGCATCTCCCTCGACGACACCGCGGCCGCGACGCTCTACGTCACCGCCGACGACGAAGCGACCGTCTACATCAACGGCACCTACGTCGCCTCGCAGGCGGTCCCATGGAGCAGCAACGCCCTCGAGCGCACCATTCAGGTCAACCGCAACCCGACGCGGCCCAACGTCGTCGCCGTACTTGCCTTCAACCGCCAGAACCTGGGGACTCGCACGGTCGACCGGGGCATGCTCCTCGACTTCAGGCTCGGCGACGCGGGTGACACCAGGGCGCCTCGCATCTTCGCCAGTGGCGCCGGCTGGAAGGTGCTCAACGCTGGCCAGGACGCCGGACTCCCGGAGCTCGCCGACGGAGGGTGGACCCGCCTCGACTTCGACGACTCCCAGTGGGCCCGTGGCGTCGCCGAGCTCCCCTACGGAAGCGCCCCGTACGGCAGCACCTTCTCCAAGTTCGGCATCGACAGCGCCGGCGCCTCGTGGATGTGGGCCTACGACTCCGCCAGCGTCGACCCGGCGACCAAGCCGCTCAACGAGGCCGTCTACTTCCGACAGGTCTTCTACTTCTCCGTCGATGGTGGCTTCTCCCCCAGCGCCGCCACCTGCCCCTGACCCCGCTGTGCGGCGAGAGCTCACGAATCGCCCATGAAAGTTGGGCCAACTGTCACGAATGGAAGCTGCTTTTCCATTTGGACTCAGCCCCCGCCAGTCACGGACCACCTCTCGAGAGGGCACCCATCTCACGTGCGGACACCCTCGCTTTCGGGTCGAGGGGCTGGCCAGACTACCTCGGTGGTTGGCACCGGCCGCACCATCACCCCTCGAGGCATGCTCGCCCGCGGCGGCTCGTCGCCAGAACCCTCCTCCCGCGGCGACCTCGCCTGACCTGACCGGGGGAGTTGAGTTTTGGAGTGAACCTCTGTTCAGCTTCTCGCTCATGTCCGAGCCCGGTCCCGCCGATGCGTTGAAGGTCTTCCACCCGGTGGTGCAGCGGTGGTTCACCCAGCGCCTGGGCGAGCCCACCGAGCCCCAGATTCGCGGCTGGCCCGTCATTCGCTCGGGCCGAGACGTCCTCATCGCGGCGCCCACCGGCTCGGGCAAGACGTTGACGGCCTTCCTCGCCTGCCTCGACGGCCTGTTTCGCGATGCCGCCCAGGGCACGCTGACCGATGAGATGCGCGTCCTCTACGTCTCTCCGCTCAAGGCCCTCGGGAACGACGTTCAGAAGAACCTCCTCGAGCCGTTGGCGCAGCTGCGGGCCCTCGCCTCGGCCGAAGGCCTCGAGCTACCCGACATTCGGGTGATGGTTCGCTCCGGCGACACCCCGGCCTCGGAGCGGGCGGCGATGGTGAAGCGCCCACCGCACATCCTCATCACCACCCCGGAGTCGCTGTACCTTTACCTCACCGCCGAGCGCTCCCGGCAGACGCTCAAGACGGTACGCACCGTGGTGGTCGATGAGATCCACGCGTTGGCCCGAGACAAGCGCGGCTCGCACTTCGCCCTCTCGATGGAGCGGCTGCGGGCGCTGTTGCCTCAGGCCCCGCAGTGCATCGGGCTGTCGGCCACCACGCGCCCCCTCGAGCTCCTCGCCGGCTTCCTCACCGGGGCCCCCCGCGACGGTCGACCGCCGTGCGAGCTGGTGCAGGTCGGTCACCTCAGGCCCTGGAGTCTCTCGGTCGAGATTCCGCAAGACGAGCTCACCGCCGTCGCCACCCAGGAAATGTGGGGCCAGGTCTACGACCGTCTCGTCGAGCTGTCGAAGGAGCATCGCACGATGCTCGTCTTCACCAACACCCGGCGCCTCGCCGAGCGCCTGGCCCACGACTTGGGTGAGCGCCTGGGCCATTCACTCGTGGCCGCCCACCACGGCAGCATGGCCAAGGAGCCTCGGGTCGCGGCCGAGGAGCGGCTCAAGGCCGGCACCCTCAAAGTGATGGTGGCCACCGCCAGCCTCGAGCTGGGCATCGACATCGGGTCCATCGACGTGGTGGTGCAGCTGGGCTCTCCGCGCAGCATCGCGGTCATGCTCCAGCGCCTCGGGCGCTCGGGTCACCACAAGTCGGCGGTGTCGAAGGGCGTGCTGTTCGCCATGTCGCGGGACGAGCTGGTCGAGTGTGTCGCGATGCTCCGCGCCATTGGCGAGGGGACCCTCGACGCCGTGCGGATGCCCTCGAAGCCGCTCGATGTCCTCGCCCAGCAGCTCATCGCCGAGGTGGCGGCGCAAGACTGGCCCGAGGACGCGCTCTTCGAAGTCTTCCGCCGCGCCCAGCCGTACTCGAGCCTCACCCGCGAGGAGTACGACGACGTCCTCCACATGGTGTCCGAGGGAGTGGCCACCACCCGAGGGCGCTCACGGGTCCACGTGCATCGAGACCGAGTCCACGGGCAGCTCAAGGCCCGGCGTGGGGCGCGGCTCATGGCGCTGTCCAACGGCGGCGCCATCGCCGACCTCTTCAGCTACCCCGTCATCGTCGAGCCCGAGGACAAGCAGGTGGGCACCGTCGATGAGGACTTCGCCACCGAGTCCATGCCGGGAGAGGTCTTCGTCCTCGGCAGCACCTCCTGGCGCATTCGCCGCATCTGGGCCGGCGTGGTGCGGGTGGAGAACGCTCACGGTCAGGCGCCCACGGTGCCCTTCTGGCGCGGCGAGGCCCCCGCTCGCACCGACGAGCTGTCGCACGAGGTGGCCCGGCTCCGTGAAGACCTCGCTCGTCGCCCCGATGCCGCCGAGTGGCTCGAGCGCCAGCTGGGGCTGGGCGCGGCTCCCGCGGGCCTCTTGGCGAGGTACATTCACGCCGGGGCCAAGGCGCTCTCCCAGGTTCCGACCCAAGCCATGGTCATCGCCGAGCGCTTCTTCGACGAGGCCGGGGGCATGCAGCTCGTCATTCACGCGCCCTTCGGTGCCCGCATCAACCGCGCCTGGGGCATGGCGCTGAGGAAGTCCTTCTGCCGAGCCTTCGACTTCGAGCTGCAGGCGGCGGCCAGCGACGACGGCATCCTCCTGTCGCTGGGCGAGCAGCACAGCTTCCCACTGATGGACATCTTCGACTTCGTCACTCCCACCACCGCCGAGCGGGTGCTGACCCAGGCCGTACTGCAGGCTCCGATGTTCGGGACCCGCTTTCGCTGGGCCGCTGGCCGGGCGCTCATGCTGGCCAGGCAGTCGGGCGGCAAGCGCGTGCCTCCCGCCTTCCAGCGGGCCCGGGCCGAGTCGCTCATCGCCGCCGTGTTTCCCGAGCAGGTCGGCTGTCAAGACAACCATGGAGGGCAGGAGCTCGAGGTGCCCAGCCAACCGCTGGTGACGGAGACGATGAAGGACTGCCTCGAGGACTTCATGGACCTCGCGGGTCTGCGGGCCGTGCTCGAGGGGCTCAAAGACGGGCGCATTCGCAAGGTGGCGGTCGATTCACCCGAGCCCAGCGTCTTCGCGCACCAGATGGTGAGCTCGGCGCCGTACACCTTCCTCGACGATGCCCCGCTCGAGGAGCGCCGGGCCCGGGCCGTGTCGGTGCGCCGCTCGCTGCCGCCGGAAGACGCCGCCGCTTTCGGAGCGCTCGACGCCTCGGCCATCGACGAGGTCATTCGCGATGCCGCGCCCGTCATCCGCGACGAGGAGGAGCTCCACGACGCGCTGCTCCAGCTCGGTCTCCTTCCCAACGTCCTCCTCGATGGGGCGCAGCTGGAGGCCCTCCGGTCGTCTCGGCGGGCGGGCGTCCTTCAGGGGCATGGGCCCGGGTTGGTCTACGCAGCCGAGCGGGTGCCGCTGGTCGAAGCCCTCTTTCCCCAGGCGCGTCTCGAGCTGTCTGCGCTGCCCGGTGACCAGCCGGTGGACCGAGAGAGCGCGGCCCGGCAAGTCGTGCGCGGGTGGATGGAGGTGCTCGGGCCCACCACGGTGGCGGAGGTCGCGGAGCTGCTCGGCCTCGGCCGGTACGACGTCGAGGCGGCCATGGCGAAGCTCGAGGCGGTGGGGCAGGTGCTCCGGGGCCACTTCCGCCCCGGTGCCCAGACCGCGGAAATCGAATGGTGCGATCGCCGGCTCCTCCAGCGCATTCACCGGCTGACGGTGGGGAGGCTCCGCCGGGAGATCGAGCCGCTCTCGCCGCGGGACTTCATGCGGTTCCTATTCCGCTGGCAGCACCTGGACCCTGAGACGAAGCTCAGAGGGCCCGGTGGGGTCGTGCAGCTGGTCGCTCAGCTCCAGGGCTACGAGGCCCCTGCCGCGGCGTGGGAGTCGGAGCTCTTCCCCGCCCGTATGCGGCAGTACGTCGGCGAGTGGCTCGGGCACGCGTGCGATCGCGGCGAGGTCGCGTGGGGTCGGCTGTCGCAGCGGGAGCCCTCGGGTGGAAGCCCCCGGCGCGGGCTGGTGGTGACCGAGCCTCCGCCGACGCCCCGTCGCGCGCCGGTGAGTCGAGCGGCATTCCTCACCTTCGCCAAGCGGGAGGACTTGGCGTGGCTGCTCGAAGCAGCGCGAGGCGGAGGACCTCTGGCCGATGGGCCCCGGCCTTGGCCTGGGGATCTCAGCGCCGCGGCGAGGGACGTGCTGGGCGTGCTGGAGCGGCGCGGGGCGTCGTTCTTCACCGAGCTGGTGTCGGGCGCGCGGCGGCTCGGTGCCGAGGTCGAGCAGGCCCTGTGGGAGCTGGTGGGCCGTGGCCTCATCACCGCCGACGCCGTGCAGAACCTGAGGGTGCTCCAGTCACCCGCGCTGCGGCGCCGGCAGCGGGCGCTCGGGCGGGGAGGGCCGGGGCGTTGGTCGCTCCTCGAGCTCCACGAGCCGAGTGAGCCCTCCGCCCTCCAGGAGCGGCTGGCGGCGCTGTTCCTCGAGCGCTACGGCATCGTGTTTCGTGACCTCCTGGTGCGCGAGCCGTTGGCGCCGCCGTGGCGTGAGCTGGCGAGCGTCTACCGTCGGCTCGAGGCTCGCGGTGAGATTCGCGGTGGGCGCTTCCTCGCCGGGTTTGCCGGGGAGCAGTTCGCGCTGCCAGACGCCGTCAGTGCTTCCCGCGCGGTACGGCGGCTCGGGCCCAGTGGGCTGTCGATTCGAGTGGCCGCGGTCGATCCGTTGAACCTCACGGGCGTGGTGACGCCTGGGCCGCGAGTGCCCGCGGTGCTGGGGCAATCGGTGCTCTACGTCGACGGAGTTCCCACCGAGCAGCCGGTGGCCAGCGCGTGGGACGGGTGACGCTGCCACGACTCGAGGTGCGTGCGTGGGAGCTTCAGCCCAGGCGGAGCTGCACTGCCTCGACCACGGTCTTGAGGCACTTCACCCTGGCCCACAGCTTGTCGTCGGCCTCCACGATGGTCCACGGGGCGGTCGCGGTGGAGGTCTGGGTGATCATGTCGTGCACCGCCAGCCGGTAGTCGTCCCACTTCTCGCGGTTGCGCCAGTCTTCATCGGTGATTTTGTAGCGACGGCTGGCGTCCTTCTGGCGCTCCTTGAACCGGGCCAGCTGCGTCTCCTTCGAGACGTGGAGCCAGAACTTCACCAGCACCATGCCGGAGTTCACCAGGGAGCGCTCGAACTCGAGGATCTCATGGTACGCCCGGCTCCACTCGGTCTCGGAGCAGAAGCCCTCGACGCGCTCCACCATCACCCGCCCGTACCAGGTGCGGTCGAACACGGCCAGGTGCCCAGCCTTCGGCAGCCGCTTCCAGAAGCGCCACAGGTAATGATGCGTCGCCTCGTCGCCCTTGGGCGCGGCGATGGGAATCACCGAGTAGCCACGGGGGTCGAGCGAGCCCACCAGGCGCTTGATGTTGCCTCCCTTGCCGGCGGCGTCCCACCCCTCGTACGCCACCACTACCGGCACTCTTGCGGTGTAGCAGGCGAACTCCAGCTCGCGCAGCCGGTTCTGCCAGTGCTCCAGCTCCTTCTCGTACTTCGCCGGCGTGAGTTTCCGCTTGAGGTCGACGTCGTCGAGCACCGTGTGGTCGAGCTTCTTCCTCTGGGCGCGGGGCGGCTTCTTGGGCGCGGCGGTGCGCTCGTGGTGCCGCTCGAGGGCCTTCTCGAAGGCCTCGTTCAGGGTCTCGAACACTCGGAGCCTGCGGTAGCGCTTGTCGGTCGCGGGCACGACCGTCCATGGGGCCCACGACGTGCTGGTCCGCTCGAGCATCTCGTTGGCGGCCTTGGCGTAGGCTCCGTACTTCTCGTGGGCCTCCCAGTCGCGCCGGCTGACTCGCCAGCTCTCGTACTTGCTCTTCTCCATGCGCTCGAAGCGGCGGCGCTGCTCGGCCTTCGAGAGGTGGAGGAAGAACTTCACGATGAGGGTGCCGTCGTCGACCAGCATCCGCTCGAACTGGTTGATCTCCTCGTAGGCTGTCTCCCACACCCGGCGGGGGACCTCGCGCTCGACGCGCTCGCTGGTGACCCGGCGGTACCAGGAGCGATCGAAGATGGCGATCGTTCCCTTCTCGGGGAGGCGAGTCCAGAACCGCCACAGGAACGGACGCAGCCGCTCCTCCTCGGTGGGCGAGCGGGTGAGGTGCACCTCGTAGCCGCGAGGGTCGACCCGGCCCACCACCTTCTCGATGGTGTCTCCTTTGCCGGCGGCGTCCCAGCCCTCGAAGACCAGCACCACCGGAATCGCGGCTTCGTAGACGGAGCGTTGGAGCGCCGAGAGCTGGTCGCGCAGGGGGCGGAAGTTCCGCTCGTAGGTGGCGCGGTCCAGCTCGCGGTCCAGGTCGACGGTGTCGAGCATGCCCAAAGCATAATGGCGATTCTCGCGTCGTCGATTGTTTAGACCTGGGGGCGTTCCCGTCGAGCAGGTGGGTGCCTTGAGCCCGCGGGGTACGCCGAGCACCTCGTCGCGCCTCTTCTGGCTGGGTTCCGTCGGCGGTAATGCCCGAAGTTGATCTCCCGTCGGCCCCGACGGTACGTCTTTCACGGAGAGATTCGAGGAGCCGGGTCATGTCAGAAGGACTGAGGATCAGCGCCGCCGATGGGTACGCGCTGGGCGCGACGGTGTTCGGCGCCGGTGGGAGCGGCCCGGTGGTCATCATCAACACGGGCGCCGGGGTCTCGCAGCGCTTCTACGCGCCCTTCGCCGCCTGGCTCGCCGAGCGAGGCTTCACCGTCATCACCTACGACTACCGTGGCGTGGGAGAGTCGAGGCCGTTTCGCCTCCGGGGTTTCGAGGGGCGACTGCGCGACTGGGGGCTGGCCGACTTCGAGGGCGTGCTTCAGTTCGTCACCCGCGTCTACCCCGGCCGAGCGGTGCTGGTCGTCGGCCACAGCGTGGGCGGGCAGCTCCTCGGGTTTCCCGAGAGCAACGGGGTGGTGCGGGGGGCAGTCACCGTGGGCTCCCAGAGTGGCTACTGGGGCCACTGGCCGATGCCCCGCAAGGTGGCCATGGGCGCGCTCTGGCACGTGATGCCAGCCATTGCCCATGCGGTGGGGTTTCTCCCCGGTCGGCTCGGCCTGGGGCAGGACCTTCCCCTGGGCGTGGCGGTAGAATGGGCGCGGTGGTGCCGCCAGCGTGGTTACTTCACCGAGGACGGCGTGGCGATGAGCGGCTTCGAGCGGCTGCGAGCGCCAGTGCTGTCGTTCAGCTTCTCCGACGACCCCTACGCGCCGCGCTCCGCGGTCGATTGGTTGCACCGGCTGTTTCGGTCGGCCTCGGTCGAGCGGCGGCACATCGAGCCGGGCTCGGTCGGGCTGGCCCCAGTGCGCCACTTCGGCTTCTTCCGCCCCGAGTTCCGTGGCGCCCTCTGGCCTCAGGTGGTCGACTTCTTCCAGCGCGTCGCGCTCCCGGGCCAACCCATCGGCTCTGCTCCGGCGTGAGCCAGCTGCTCAGGTGGTGACGCCTCGGTCTTGAAAGAAGCGCACCACGACGATGGCGAGGGCCGCGATGAGGAGCACGTGCAGGAACCCTCCCAGTGTGTAGGAGGTTACCAGCCCGAGGATCCACAGGACGACGAGAGCAACGGCGATGGTCATCAGCATGGAGTGGTCCTTTCGAGGGCGCACCCCTTCCGGCTGCATGCCTTGGGCCTCGCCCGGGTTCGAGATCTTGCCCAAGGTTGGGGCGCCTCCAGCCCCAGACGACCTCATGCGCGCTCGTTTTGACTGCCAGGCTCCGTCGAATTGACTGATTCGTGTCGGGGAGGCGACCGGACGACGGGGGCCGGAATCGCGCCGCACGATGGAGACACTCCATGTTCTTTCTATGCGACGCGTTCGGTCAGGAGGCCAAGCGCCGTGGTGCCCCAGCGGCCTCCGCGCCGGTCAGACGCTCGCCCCCGATGGGCAGCCTCACGTAGAACGTCGTCCCCCGGCCCACCTGGCTGTCGAAGGTGATGCTGCCGCCGTGCTTGTCGACGACCACCGAGCGGGCAATGGCCAGGCCCTGCCCGCTGCCTCGACCGACCTCCTTGGTGGTGAAGAACGGCTCGAAGACGCGGTCCCGGATGGCCTCGGGGATGCCGGTGCCGGTGTCGCTCACCGAGATGACCACCTCGTCGCCGTCGGCCTTCGTCTCGATGCGGATGCGCCCTCGTCGGCTGGTGCCGTTCACGTCGTCGGCGATGGCGTGCGCGGCGTTGACGATGAGGTTCAAGAAGGCCTGGTTCACGTCGCCTGCGTGGCACATCACGTTCGGCAGCTCGCCGAGCGCCAGGTCGACGTCGGCGATGTACTTGTACTCGTTGCGGGCGATCGTCAGCGTCACCTCCAGCGCGTGGTTGAGATCCGTGGGGCTCTTCTCTCGGCGGTCTGGGTGGGCGAATTCCTTCATCGCCCGTACGATGGTGGCGATGCGCTCGATGCCGTCGAGGGCGCGGTCCAGCGACCCGGGGACATTCTGCTCGATGAACGCCTGGTCCGCCGCTTGCTCAGCCGCCCGCGCTGCGCTCGCCACCGCCTCGTGGCCCGGCGCCTCCGACAGCGCTGCCAGCGCCCGGCGGTAGTGCTCGACGAGGCCCAGCTCGTCACGGAAGCAGTCCACGAGGAAGGAGAGGCTGTCGCTCACGAACTGCGCCGGGGTGTTGATCTCATGAGCGACCCCGGCCGCCAGCTGGCCCACCGCCTGGAGCTTCTGGGCGTGACGGAGCTGGCTCTCGAGGGCCCGCCGCTCGGTGATGTCGCGGTAGCTGTAGACGCGCCCGACGATCTTCTCACCCTCCCGTTGGAGCCGCGAGGACCGCTCCAGGACTCGGCCATCCTTGAACTCCAGCACGTCCAGGCCTGAGCGGTCAGGGTGAGCGGCGTCCTCCCGCTCGATGCGCTCGAAGTCCTCCGGCCGGTCGAGCTGGGGGGCGAGCACGGCTCGGTGGAGGGCCTCGAGCGTCGTGACGTCCGGCCCGACGTGGCACAGCTCGAGGAACCGCTCGTTGCAGCAGGTGATTCGCCCCTGGAGGTCGACGGCGACGACGCCCTCGGCGGTGGACTCGAAGGTCGCTTGGATGATGGCGTTGGAGTGGGTGAGCGCCGCCGTCCGCTCGCGGACTCGCTGCTCGAGCTCGCGGTTGAGCCGCAGCACCTCGGTCTCGGCGGCCTTCTGCTCCGAGATGTCGGAGGCAACGCCGAGGTAGCCGAGCGTCCGGCCTTGCACGTCGTGGCGCGCGGCACACGAGAGGGTGACAGGGAAACGGGTCCCGTCCTTGCGGACGTACGTCCACTCCCGGGTCCGCAAGTCCGCCCTCTGGGAGATCTCCCGAAAGACGCCGAAACCAGGCTCGACGCCGAGCCCGGTGGCGCAGGCCACGACCTCCGCCTCGAGATGGAAGGAGAGCGGCGTGAGTACCCCGACGACCTCGCTGGCGCCGTAGCCAAGCAGCCGCTCGGCCCCCTCGCTGAAGACGTTGATGACCCCGTCGGGGCCAGTCCCGATGATGGCGTGGCTGAGTGCTGCCCGGAAGATGCTCCGGTAGATCTCGTTCGCCCGCCCCGTCTCCTCGACCGCCCGTCGCCGCTCGGCGTTCTCCTGGAGCAGCCTTTCGCGGAACTCGAGGTGCTGGCTGTTGAGATAGACCCGATCGCGCTGCTGGCGCTCCATTTCCTGCCGCTGCGCCGAGTTGAGGTCGTCACGCTCGCGCACCGCCTCGAGGAGCACGAGCTGCGGCGCGACGAAGTCACTCAGGTGGGGCCGAAGCGCCGACGGGACGTGTACCAGCCGACAGTACGGCCCCAACGGCCCCGGCCCCGGCTCTGGTGCCTCGCCGAGCACCACGACGACCCCGAGAATCCTATCCAGCACTGGGGCCAGGAGGGCCGCGGCCGCCGAGCGCTCCGGGGCGAGCAGGCAGAAGGGGCGGCGGACGAAGGAGCGGGCCGCCGGCGCCTCGACGAAGGTGAAGCCGGGGGGCGGTGACTGAACCAGCGAGACCAGCCACGGCGCCATCGAGGCCTACCTTCCGAGCACGCACGCGACGAAGGTGACGTTGTGGAACAGCGGCGCCGTGTAGCTTCCGTCCGAGCGCCGGAACGGGGCAATTTCCCCGAAGGACGGCAGGCCGATGAACGGCACGTCGCCCAGCCGCTGCCGCACCCGCTCCACCTCCTCGCGGCCGGACTCGGTCAACAGCCAGCGCCGCCCCGCGCAGGTGATGAAGAGGGCGGCGGCGGGGGTGAACCCGCCCTGCTCGACGTCGCCGAGCGCGGCGTCCACTCCACCGAGGACGTCGGCCATCGTCGCCCGGCAGACCTGCACCGTCGCCCCTTGGGGAATGCGACCGAACAGGTTGATTTCGCCGGTGCGCTCGTCGACCGCCGACGGTGTGCGCAGCACGAACCCGTCTCCGCCGGGGGTGAACTCCGCCAGTGGGACGATGCCGAGATCCGCCCCCTGCACCGCCTTGCCCAGCTGGTCGCGGACGAAGGTGTTGGCCGGGAGCCCGTCGATGACTCGCACCCGGCTGCCCTCCGCTTGCGTCACCGAGCCACGCTCACCGATGGGGGTCCAGCCGCTTGCCGCGCCCAGTCGCAGGGGGACCTCGCCGTGGGCCACCAGGAGCATCACGCTGTCCTCCGCCGCTTCGTCGCCCAAGAAGGTGACGGTGCGGGCGAACTTGCGGTCGTCGGCTGTCAGGCCGCCGAAGCAGGGGCAGCTCAGTGACTGGCTGAGGCCCTCGACGAGGCCGGCCCCGTCGGCGCGGCACCCGTCGGCCAGCACCATCGCGAAGGAGGCAGGTTGCTCCAGGCGCCGCTGCGCCACCTCGGCCGCCGCGCGCGCCGCCGCCGCCGAGTTAGCCCCCACGCCCTTGGCCAGCGCTCCCGCCCACCGCGCCGCGCCGCCCGAGCTGATGCCCAGCGCGACCGCGCCGTGGTTCGCCACCCCCTCGCGCCAGTAGACGCCGTCGCCCGAGCCGCCGCACAGAAGCACTCGCTCCCCCAAGACGTCCTTGAGGCCCGCGATGAGCTCTTTCGTCTGGTCGAGGTACTGCTCCGAGAAGAAGACGATGGCTACCTCGGGCTCGATGGACTCGAGTCCTTCGGCAAGCGTCGCCCCGGCTCGGTACCCGTCGGTGATGGAGGAAAATGTCGCAGCGTACTTCATCGGACCTCCTGTGGCTCTGCCTCCCGAGAGGGTGTGTGCACCTCCTGTGCCTGCGGGGCCGGTCCGCGGCTCCAGTCGAGGCTCCGCAAGGGCGCGGCACGGTTGGCGTTCGACGAAGGGCGGCCCGCCAACCCTGGGTCATTGGAACCCGGCGGGTCCGGGTACTCAGTTCCGGGCGGTGGTGGCGCCGAGCTCTTCGCGGCGCGCGCGCATCACACGAGTGAGGTCCGCGGTCTTTCGGGCTGGGAAGCCGATCTCGTCGAGGCGGTCGATCCACGCCGGCGAGGCATCGCAGAGCCGATCCAGCCGGCTCGCGACCGTCTTCACCGGGAGCCGGTACCTCACCGCCAGCTCCTCGAAGTGAGTGCGCGTGAGGTGATCATCTCGCCCCAAGACCTTGAGGGCGAGCTTTCGATCTCCATACGGCAACGTCGTCACGAGATCGTATGCCGGCGAGAGGCGGACCAGCCCATCAACTCCCACCAACACACTGACATTTCGCGCGTGGAGATCGCCGTTCGCGACCAGGTACGAGAAGGCAAGCAGCTCGAGCAACCGGGGCAGCTCGACCGTCGGTGACGACACCACGTCGCGCACCGCATCCATCACCTCGGTGAAGCTCACCCGGTACTTCGCCTCGGGATACCGGTCGAGCAGCTGGCAGCCATCTTCCTGATGGAGCCGACGCCCGCGTGCCCGATCGAACCGGGTCACCCACAGGCCTGGCTCCCCGTCGCGATCGCTGACGATGCGGGTCTCTGCGACAGCCAGGCCACATGAGCGCGCCATCTCCATGATGAACGCTTCGTTGCGGACCAGGTTCGGAAGCTCTCGCGTCCCCAGTTTGAGGATCGCGGCTTCGGTTCCGCCTCGGCCGCCGCGCGCGGGGACTGCCGCGCGCCCTCCGGAGATCTTCGCTTGCACGCCGGGCACCGCGGTTCGCTCGGGGCCGTGGACGTAGTCGAGGCTCTCCCGAAGGGTCTGGGCGAACGAAATCGTCTCCAGCCGTGCGGCGTCGACTACGGGGAGGACCGGCTCGGACGCATCGGTCACCCGGACGTCGCCGACCGTCTCAGAGCCCGCGGCCAACAGCAGCGAGAAGAGGTCATCAGCCGACGTCTTCACCGAGCGAATCAGCGCACCCAAGCGCAGCCCCTCGGGCAAGAGACCAGCGAGGAACGCGTGGAGGTTGACTCCCTCGGTGCGCACGAGCAGCGCCAGCGGCACCCGGAAGCCCAAGCCCCAGCCCCGTGTTTGGCAGACGTGCAGGAATTCCGGGGTGTACTCGAAGACGGCGCCCCGCGGTTCGCGGCGGAGTGTTCCGGCGGCCACGGTGTCCGCCCAGACGGCGACCGACTCGACCTCCTTCGGGTTGGTCATCTGCTCGGCACCGGCAGCTCACTCCAGATGGTGCCCGGTCGGCGATCTGGTCGGGCGAGCGCCAGCGTCATCGTCACGCCCAGGACCTCCAGCACCGCCAGCACCTTGTCGAGCCGAACCGTGGGCTTTCCGTGCTCCAACTCGTAGAGGAAGGCCAGCCCGACCTGCGCGTGCTCCGCCAGCGCCTCCTGGGAGAGCCCCATGAGCTTGCGCTGCTGGCGCACCGACCGGCCCAGCACCTGGGCGGGCGTCTTCGGCTTCGCGGTCACCTGTCCACGCTTCGAACCCATGCGATCTCAAGGATATTGCGCGCTGGGCGCTCGTCAGCCAACGAAATCCATTCGATGCCGTGGATTCCGGTGTTTCGCGAGCCTGGAACGAGAAGAATCCATGCGATCTCGCGGCGGGCGGCGGAGCCGGGGTCTCTGAACCTCGGCATCGACCTCGAGGACGGGCCACTCTCCAGCCCTGTCATCACGGAGTACTGATTCGAACACCGTGATGACACGCTCGGAGACCTCTTCCCACCGAGGAGGAGGGTCCGGCC
>PMBV01000361.1 GCA_003153055.1 Myxococcales bacterium | reverse complement strand
AAGGCGAAGTCGAGGTACTTCTCGGCAAAGCAGGAACGCACGTCGTGGCTGTCTGCCAGCTTGGCCAGAAAATCGTCGCCGGTGGCGAAGGTCCCATCGGTGTCCTTGCTGATGGAGAGCGTGCCAGACGAGTCGACCGCCACGCCATTGTCGATCGTTCGGTAGCGGCCGACCTGATCGAAGTTCTCGAAGGCGAAGCCGGTCGAGTTGATCATCGCGTGGCAAGCCATGCAGGCCGGCACGGCGGTGTGCTCCGTCAGTTGCTCGCGAGTCGACACCCCCTGTCCGGGCGGGGGCTGGGGAATCTGGGCCACCGGCGGGACCGGCACCACCTTGCAGATGATGTTGCGCAGCACGAACACCCCGCGACCGATCGGGTGGGTCACGGCGGGCCGGGCCATCAGCGCCATCAGCCCCGGGTGAGTGAGGATGCCGCGCCGGGCCTGCCCCGGAATGCTGGTCGACGTGAACGCCGTTCCCGTGCCCGACACGCCGTAGAAGGTCCGCAGCACGTCGTTGAGGTAGTACTTGTCGCCGGTGAACAGGCTGGAGATGTTCGGGTTGGGCGAGGAATAGAGCTGCGTGGCGCTCATGAGCAGCGAAGTGGCCAGCGCAGACACCACGGTCTGGTCGAAGCCGGTGACGTTCCGGGCCAGCTCGGTGAACGCGTTGATCTTCAGCCAGCCAGTGTAGAACTGCGTGATCCCGCGCGAGGACTTCGGGTCTTGCATCATGCGGGTGACCTGCGCGTCACGCTTCGTCGGGTCGGCGAAATCGTTGTTGGCGGCGGCCGTGGTCAGCGCGTCGTCGGGCGGGCCATCCCAGAGGAAATACGCGAGCCGGCTGGCGTACTCGTACCCGCTCAGCGCCCGTACCTCGCCTGGAGTTTCCGTCGCCGCCGGACGCACGACCTCGTACATGAAGTCCGGCGACTGCAAGAGGCCGGTCAGGAACCACTCCACGCCGGTCGAGAAGTCTTTCTCCTTGATGCCGGCGTCGAACAGCGTCTTCAACTCGGAGCGCTCGGCGTCCGCCAACGGACGGCGGTAGACCTTGGCGCCCACCTTGTCGATGATCTGCTGCTCGCACGCGGTCGCGCTGCCCGAAGCCGGGGGCGTGCAGGGCGCCCACTTCGAGAGGCTCGTGGCCGCTTGGCTGGCGACCTTGGCGGCGACGGTCGCGCGTTGTTCGAGGGACGTATCGTCGAGCTTCTGCCCGAGACCCTTGGCCGGGAGCCCTCCGACTTGGAGGCCGTCGAGGACCGAGTTGTTGTACTGGCTCTCGGTGAGCAGCCGCAGCGGCACGACCGCGGATCTCGGCTGACTGCAGTCGAGCGGTACAGACCCTCCCCCGCCGCCGGTCGAACCCCCGCCCGAGCCACCGGCTCCCCTGTCGCCGCCACCCGTGGCCATCTCGGTGACATACCCCACGCAACCGTTGAGGAAGAGAACGCCCGCGCAGATGAGCGAGTTACGAAACATGGAGGTGCCTCCGCAAATATTTCCTTCACGGGAAGGATGGTGGCGGATTCAGGTCCGGGTCTCGGTGACCCTCATTTTTTGGGGGGAGGGGGGAAAACGCCCCGCTGGGCGTCGCGCTCGTCGGGATTCCGCGGCCTTCTGTCGCCGTGACCCCGGTCAACCCGACCCGCCCGGTCAGGGACGGGTAGATTCCGTGCCTGAGCGGAGGATGCCGAGGGTGCGCGCGTGGTTGACCAGAGCGCTCACGGTGCGGTCGATCTGCGCGCGGGTGTGGCTGGCGTTGACGATGAAGCGAATGCGGCCTTCGCTCACCCCGACCGCCGGGTACACCACCGGCACCGAGTAGATGCCGTCGAGGTAGAGCTGGGAACACAGCCGGTAGAGTTTCTCGAGGTCGGGTACGTAGACGGGGATGACGGGGCTCTGGCTCTTGCCGAGGTCGAAGCCAGCGCGCACCAACTGCTCGCGCATCACCCGGTTGTTCTCGTGCAGGGTCTGGGCGAGGCTGGGGTTCTGCTCGATCTCGTCGAGTGAGGCGAGGATCGCTCCTGCGTCGGGTGGCGAGAGGCAGGCCTGGAAGATGTACGGCGTGGCCGAGGCCTGCAACAGCGTGCAGAACTTCGCGTCGGCGGCGACGAAGCCTCCGATGGACGCGGTGGCCTTCGAGAAGGTGGACATGATGAAGTCCACCTGGTCGCTCACGCCGAGCTGATGGCAGTAGCCGCGGCCCCCTTCGCCGTAGAACCCGAAGGTGTGGGCCTCGTCGACGTAGAGGAAGAAGCGGTGGTGCTTCTTGAGCGCGGCGATCGCCTCGAGGGGGGCGAGATCGCCGCTCATCGAGTAGGCGCTCTCCACCGCGACGAAGACGTTCTCATGGTGAGGCGCGTAGCGGCGCAGCTTCTCGGCCAGGTCATCGACATCGTTGTGCTTGAAGGCCAACCACTTCTTCCCCGACAGGCGGACGCCGTCGAGCATGCTGGCGTGCGCCTCGCGGTCGAGCAGCACCAGGTCCTTGGGGCCAGGCAACGCCGAGAGGGCTCCCAGGTTGGCGCTGTACCCGGTGGGGAAGACCAGCGCCTGTTCCTTGCCCACCATCCGAGCGACCCGTTGGCTGATCTGCCAGTGCAAGGTGCTGAGCCCACCCGAGGCCGCCGAGGTGCCGCAGCCGGTGCCGTAGCGCGCCAGCACCGCGCGAGTCTTCTCGAGGACGTTGGGGTTTCGGTTCAGCCCCAGGTAGAGGTTGAGCGACCAGACCACGCACTCCCGCCGCTGCCCGGTGGTGGAGGAGACGATGGTGGCCACGGTATCGCTGCCCTTCTCGGTGTAGAGGTCCGCCGAGAACAGGTGCGACCGGGCTTGCTCTTCCTTGATGCGGTGCAGCGCTTCGGCCACCGCGGCCACGTCGGTGACGCCGCTGCGTTGCAGCTCTCCCCGCACCAGCCCCAGCACCCGAGCGCCCAGGCTCTTGAAGCCGTCGGTCACCGCCTGGGCCAGGCGCGTCTCCAGCTGGGGGGTGACATCTTGGAAGGCTACCGCGACCGCCGGCCGCCCATCAGGGAGCGTCTCCCGGCGCACCACCTGAGCGCGCAGGGCGAGGGGTTCGGCGCCGCCGACGTGCAGCTGGAGGTCGAGCGCGGCATCGACCGGCAATGCGTCGCCGACCAGGAGCGCACCACCCACCGAGAGGTTGAGCACCTCGCAGGCGTGCTGGGTCTGATCGGCGATAGCGACGGCCGGAGCCTGCATGCTGACGCGGGCGTGGACGCGGAGGTACTTCATCGCGAGCCTCGCCCGTCGATGACGAAGTCCACCAGCTTGTCGATGGTGTCCAGCTCGGTGAGCAGCGTGGGCGGAGCGTCGCGCCCGCTGAGCATGCTCAGCTCATAGGCGATGTTGACTCCGGCCAGCGAGTCGATGCCGTAGCGGTGCAGCGACTCCCCCGGCTGAATCGATTCCTGGGAGATTTCTCCAACCCGACTGACGATCTCCGTCACTTCCCGTCGGAGCTCTTCTCGGTCGCGGCTCATCGAAGCACCTCGAGCGTTCCTGCGAGCAAGGCCCGCTTGCACGCCTGTCGTTGAATCTTCCCGCTGGTGGTCTTGGGAATGGTGCCGGCGCGAATCAACTCCACCCGGTGGGCCTTGAGCCCGTGGTTCTCGGAGATGGCCATGCGGATCTGCGCGATGACCTCGTCGAGCGAGGCGCTGGTCCCCCCGGAGCTCTGGCGGTCGAGCTCGGCCACCACCGCCACCCGCTCGTCACCGTCTGTTTCGTAGGAGAAGGCGGCGACACAGCCCGGGCGCACGGCGGGGCAGGCGTCTTGAGCGGTGTACTCGAGGTCTTGCGGGTAGTGGTTGCTGCCGCGGACGATGATGAGGTCCTTGAGGCGGCCGGTGATGTAGAGCTGGCCGTCGTGGAGGAAGCCCAGGTCGCCGGTGCGCAAGTGAGGCGTCGGCCCTCCGTCGGCCAAGTGGGCCCGGAGCTGCGCCTCGGTGGCCTCGGGCTGCTCCCAGTAGCTCTGGGCGACGCTGGGGCCGCTGACCCAAATCTCACCCACCGAGCCCGGCGGGCAGCGCAGCCGCGTCTCGGGGTCGACGATCTCCACCCCCACGCCTCCGGTCGGGCGCCCGCAGGCCACCGCCGCGCGGCTGTGGGGCCCCGGCAGGCACAGCTCGACCTGATGCTGCTCGAGGCGGTCGTCCCTCACGTGCAGCACCGTCCACGGCTCCTGCGCCGTCACGGCCACCACCTTGCAAGTGCCCTCGGAGAGCCCGAAGCCCGGACAGAAGGCGGTGGAGCGGAAGCCCACTCCGGCGAAGCGCTCGGTGAAGCGCGCCATCGTCTCCGCCCGCACCGGCTCGGCCGCGGTGAGCGCCATCTTCCAGCTGGAGAGGTCGAGCCGGTCGCGGTCGGCGTCAGTCACCTTTCGGGCGCAGAGCTCGTAGATGAAGTTGGGCCCGGTGCTGTGGGTGCCACGGTGCTGGGTGATGGCCTCGAGCCACAACTGCGGGCGCTGAATCACGTCGATGGGCGACATCTGTATGCTGCGAAAGCCGCCCCAGAGTGGCGCCAGAATTCCGTAGACCAGCCCCAGGTCGTGAAAGGCCGGCAGCCAGTTGACCAGCACGCTGTCGGGGGTGTGGTCCCACCCCAGGTCGAAGGAGGCGACGTTGTGGAGCAGGTTGCCGTGGGAGAGGGCGACTCCCTTGGGGGTGGCGGTGGACCCCGAGGTGTACTGCAAGAGCGCCACGTCTTCCTTGGTGGTCACCACCCTGGGTACCGGGCCGGGTGCCGTGAGCCCGTCGGTGGAGAGCCAGGCGATGCGAGAGAAGGTGGTGCTCCGAGCGACCGCCTCGCCCATCGCGGCCAACATGTCGGCGGTGGTGAGCGCCACGGTGGGCTGGGCGTTGTCGACGATCGACACCAGCCGAGCCAGGCTGCGCTCGGGCTTGAGTGGGTTCGGCGGAGGCGCGGGCACCGCGATGGCGCCGGCCCAGGCGCAGCCGAGAAAGGCCTCAATGAAGTCGAGGCCCGGTGGGTAGAGCAAGAGCACGCGCTGACCGCGCTCGCCGTGCGCGCGGAGCCGGTGGGCGATGGCCTGCGCCCGCGCCAGCAGCGCCGCGTCGGTGCACGAGACCGGGCCCGTCGGCGAACCGAGGTACAGGTAGGCCACGCGATCGGGCGTCTCGGCAGCCCGGCGCTCCAGGAGGTCACTCAACGAGCTCACGTCCCTCAACCGATTCATGGTTCCCCCAGGGACAGCCAAAGAGAGTCGAGTCGTGCCGGTGTGCACAGTCGAGGCCGTCTTCATGGGCCCGGAATCCGGTGGGCACCACACACACGCGCCGGGTCAGCCGCGGCCACCGGGTTGCGTTCGACTCGTCACACGCGGTTTCGCTCGTGACTCACGGGTCCGCCGGACCCTCGCCCCCGCCGGCGACCTCTCCACATCGGAGCCATGTCGGGCGGTTGGGTTGGGCCGCCTGGTTGCACAGACCTCCCGGCGGAGGCCTCATGCGCGCCATCGCTTCGTTGTGTGTCTTGCTCCTTCTCGGCTGCGGGAGCGGCGGGATGAAGTTCCTCGAGAAGGCCCAGGCCGCGGCGCCAGCCTTCGCCGCCGTGGGCACCTCGAGCCAAGGCCTCACGGTGGCCAAGACCCGCTCGGCGCTGGGCGGCAGCGCGGAGATCAACGCGATGTTCCAGCTGCTCCGCGAATACCAGTTCCCCCGCGACGAGGGGAAGGTGGACCTCACCAACCTCTACAAGGAGCTCCACACCTTCGACGATGAGGGCAGCTCCGCCAGCGGGCACTGCGCCGCGATGCGGGAGCAGACGGTGGCGGCTCCCTACGACGTGGGGCCGGGGCCGACTTACACCTGCCTGGGCGACGACGTGACGGGCCCTGGTTACCGCAATGGCTTCGCCCTCAAGGTGGCGGGCACCACCACCTCGGCCTTGCTCGCCTTCCGCTGGGCACCCGACGCCACCCAGCAGCGCTCGCTGGGGCAGATTCAGGGGAGCTTCGACACCGCGAGCCAAGACGTCTCTTTCATTCTGGTGAACCTCGTCGAGTACCCGGCCGGCTCGACGATGGGCGGGGCCACGGGGAACGGCTTCACGGTGCGTACCGACCTGACGGGCAACGCGGGCACCCACCGCTTCACCCTGCGGGCTTTGGTCGCCGGGACCGATGGCGCCAACTGGACGAGCCTCCTCGGCTCAGGCGTGTCGCGGGGGAGCGGCGAGCACTTCCTGTTCAAGACGTCGGTGGCGAGCATGATGCCGGGGCAGGCGCCCAAGTACTTCTGCCTCCCGTCGTCGATCGACGAGGCCGGGCTCCAGGCGCTCGACGGACAGGGGGCTTCCTCCGTGCCGTCCGACTGCGCCCACCTCAGCGCGGCGGTCGAGGCGCTCAGCTTCCTCACGCTCGCGAACGCGCCGGTGAAGGCCTCCGACTTCACCGGGAGCGACGTCGGGGTGGGGCCAGCGGCGCCGTGACGCGCGCCCGCCGCGCGACCTCACCCGCTCGAATGGCCATGGAACACGACCAGAGGTGGTGAGGGGTGGCCCCTTCTTCGGAGCGAGAGAGACCAGACACTCCCAAGTCCGACACGTCCCGGATGGAAGCTGCTCTTCCATTTGGGCCTCAACCCTGCGAGCCACACGGGTGCTCACCGAGGTCTCGGGTCGAGGGGCTGGCCAGACGGCCTCGGTGGTTGGACAGCAGCCCGCGACCTGCTCCGCTCGAGCGTCGGGGCCCCGTCGTTCACTATCCCGCGTCGCTGACGGAGCCAGGGTCGGGGCGATGGCCGCCGTCTGGACGGCCCCAAGGGGGACTGCCACCGTCGCGGCCCCCCCAATGCCCCCCGAAGTCGGCGGTCCCGGTCTGCGGGGTCGGTGTGAGTGAACGGAGGTAGATGATGACGCCGTTGAGCTGCGCGTCGGTCAGCGCGAACTTGTGGATGAGCCCAAACTGCCTGAGCGGTACCAGCGTGCCGTCGTAGTAGCCGCCGTCGGGCACCAAGCCCTTGCGAATGATCCCGTCGAGGTCGCTGTCGCTGTACCCACCGGTCTGCTCCGGGGTGTGGGCGATGTCCTTGAACCCGCCGTTGGTGGCCGCGTCGCCGTGGCAGCTCGCGCAGGAGCCGGTGCCGTTGTACTGAGCGCTCCCCAACGCCCAGTCCTCCGGGGTGGCGGCGGTCACCGTGAGCCGCGAGGTGCCGCACAGCGTCCCTGCATGCGCCGTGATGGCGGTGGTGCCCGCGCTCTTCGCGGTGATCATCACCCCGCCGGTAACCGGGTCGCTGGCGATGGAGGCGATCGACGGATTCGAGGCGCTCCAGCTCAGCGAGCTCGACGCCACCGACGGGACGATGGCGGGAACCTGGTAGACGTGGCCGCTCTCAGAGGCCGAGTACATCGGAGAGAAGGCGATAGTCAGCCCCGGTTGAGCGCAGTCGCTCGTCCTGTCAATCCCGCAGGCGCCTGAGAGCACAGCCCACGCGGCAGCCAGCGAGACGGGGCCGATCCAATATGCACGTCGCATGTTTGTCATCCTCCGTGATGAGCCCTATCGAGGCGCCAGACCAGAAAGCGGGTCAGCAATCGAACACGGTGAGGCAGAGTTCCCCGCCCCGCTCACTCCATAGACAACTCCCGTCGACACTGCGCACTCCCGTGATCAACGCCTTCGATTCGATGCAGGTGCTGGAACCGGTCAGACGGCCCGGCGCTTCTCGGCAGCGAGTCGAAGGGCCAGACCGGCTAAGAACATCAGCAGCGCTGCGCCTGCGAAGAAGAGCCAATCACGAATCGGGACCATCGACTTCCACGCCCAGGCCACCGACGCGATGGGCTACGGCGCCTACGCTCCCTGAGTGCCAGACCGGCGAGCCACCGAGTTGGAGTATCATCGCCTGGTGCGTTGGCGCCTTACCCTCGCAGGCGTGCCGCTCCAGCTCGACTGGACGCTGCTGTTGGGCCCGCTCCTGCTGTCTGGTTTCCGCTTCGCGCCGCTGGAGTGGCTGCTGGTGCTGGGGCTCCTGGGCCTTCACGCGCTCGGGCACCTGGCCGCGGCCTGGCTCGTCGGGGGCCGGGTGACACGGCTCGAGCTCACCGGCTTCGGTGGAACCTGTGAGTGCTCCGGCTACCGGTCTTCACTCGGGCAGGCCTTCGTCGCCTGGGGAGGTCTCATCGCCCAGGCCGCCGTGCTCGCCGCGGCGACGCTCGCGCCCACCGGGTGGCCGGCACCGCTGCTCGAGGTCGCGACCCAGAGCAATGCCTGGCTCTTCGCCGTGAACCTCGTTCCCTTCGGGCCGCTCGACGGAGCCGAGGCCTGGAAGCTGCCGTGGCTCCTCGGCCGCCGGCTCCGAGCGCGGGTGCGAGGTCGGCGCGGAGTCGTCTACGAGGTCGAGGCGGCCCGAAAGCTCAGCCCCGACGACCCACACCACGCTGAGGCGAGGGCGCTCGCCGCCCAGCTCATCGAGGACGCCCGGAGGGACGAGACCCCATGAGCCCGTTCCCCCTCCTACTCCTCGAAGGGACAGCGGCCGTCTTCGGGCTGGTCCTCCTGCTCGGGCTGTTGCTTCGCCCCCCGAACCCCATCGCCGAGCTGACCCGCTCCTACCTCCAGCTCGCGCACCTCCCGCGAAGCCACGCTCGTGCCCAGCTCGCCGAGCGAGTGGAGGCCCTCTCCCATCGCTTCCCCGGAGAGACGTACCGGTGGTACCTCGAGTGGCTCGTGACCGACCTGAAACGGGCCAAGCGATGAGCCGACACTCGACTCCGCTGTGAAGGCGGGGTGCGCGCGCCCACTGGGCGTAGCATACTGGGCGCATGCTCCTGCCGATGCTGCTCGCGCTCAGCCTGAGCCAACCCCCGACCCTCGCGCTCGACGCCGGGGTCGTCGAGCCCAAGCGACCGAGCGGCGATGCCGGAGTGAAGTCGACGGAAGACGCCGGGGTGAAAGTGGCGGAAGACGCCGCCGCGAAGGCCGCGGTCCTGGCCCAGGTGCGCGCCGAGGCCGAGGCGGCCGCCCAGCAGCGTCTCGAGGTCGAACGCCTCCGCCGCGACCTCGAAGAGCTCCGAGCCCGCACCGCCCTGCTCGAGAAGCAGCTCACCCAGAGCGAATCGGTCACCACCCAGCTCGAGCGCGTCAATCGACAGCTCGGCGAAGTGAAGGCCCAGATGAGCGAGGCCGAGGAGCACCGCCAGGAGACCGAGCGCCGCGCCGCCGAGGACCACGCCCGCCTCGACACGGCCACCTCGTGGCTGGTCTACGCCCAGAGCACACTGGCCAACGGTTCCTCTGACATCGGCCAGGCCCTCTCGGCCGCCGAGGCCGTGTACACCGGCAACGCGCTTCGTGACGTGCAGGCCGCCCGACGAGCGGTAGCCAACGGAGACCTCACCACGGCGCGGCAGTACCTCTCGCTGGCGGTGATGGAGGCCCAGAGCCACCCCTGAGCGCGTGCCCCCGTGCCCCCGGCCGTGAGCTTCTTCTAGGGCGAGGCGAAAATTCCCTCGTTACACGTCGCGGGTCCGTCAACCCAAAGAGGCCCCGAATGCATCGCTTCAGCCTGCTGTGGCTCGTGACCGCGTCCGTTGTTCTGGCCGAGGGCGCCCCCAAGACGACCAAGGTTCGGCTCCCACCCTCGCCTGCGGTACCTCCGGCCCCCAAGGGCCTGGGCGAGCTCAAAGCACCCGATGACAACCCCTCGACGCCCGACCGGGTCGACCTCGGGTACAAGCTCTTCTTCGACAAGCGCCTCTCGAAGGACGACTCCATGGCCTGCGAGAGCTGTCATCACATCGACAAGGCCTACAGCTCGGGCCAGGCCTTCGACACCAAGGTCGGTGGCAAGGTGAACACCCGCAACGCGCCTTCGATGCTCAACCTCGGGTACTACTCGAGTTTCTATTGGGACGGCCGCATGCCCACGCTCGAGGCCTGCAGCAACGCGGCGTGGAAGGGCCAGCTGGGAGCCGACCCCGACGCGGTGGCGGCCAAGCTGAACGCGATTCCGCAGTACAAAGCGATGTTCGACCGGGCCTTCGGTGGCGAGGCTGGAGCGACGTCGGAGACCGTGCCCAAGGCGCTGGCGGCCTTCCTCCGTGCGCTGCGGAGCGGCACCTCGCGGTGGGACAAGTTCATGGCAGGCAACAAGAAGGCGCTCTCGCAGAAGGAGCAGGACGGCTGGGAGACGTTCAAGAAGTCGGAGTGCATCGTGTGCCATGCGCCTCCCTTCTTCAGCGACTCGGACTTCCACTCGGCGGGCATCGGCGAGGACCCAGGCCGGAAGGACGCCACCAAGGCCGACGCCGACACCAACAAGTTCAAGACCCCATCGCTGCGGAACGTGGCCCTCACCGCGCCCTACTTCCACGACGGGCGCGCCGCGACACTCGACGAGGCCATCAAGGTGATGGTCGGGGGCGGGCTCAAGCCGGGCTCGGACCCCAAGCTGAACCTGGTGGAGCTGTCGCCCGACGAGATGGGCAACATCAAGGCCTTCCTCGAGTCGCTCACCGGGGAGTCGACGTTCAAGAAGGCGCCGAAGCTACCCTGAGCGTCACTCGAGCTCGATGGCCGAGAAAGCGCCGGTGCCGTCCATCACCGTGCCCCAGACTTTGTGCGAAGCCTGGTGCTCCGATGGCCCGAAGGTGAGCGGCACACCGACGCCGAGATCGAGGCCGTGAATCGACTCCAACGCCTCGACGAGCGAGTCAGAGGTCGGGGAGGCTCCTGCCCGCTGCAACCCCTCGAGGAAGAGGCGACCCACCAGCCAGCCCTCGAGGGAGAGGAAGCCGGGCTTCTCACCGGGGGCGAAGCGCTTCAGCTCGTCGCGGTACTTGATGATGGCCGAAGCCGGGGCGGTGGGGTTGGGCACCACCTGGGTGACGATGACGCCGTCGGCGTACGTGGCGCCGAGCTGCGACAGCTCCTCGGCCAACTCGTTGGGGCCGGCGAGTGACACGCTGGCGAAGGTGAGGTCAGCCTCCGCGTCACGCAGCTTCTCGATGAAGCGGGCGGCCGGCTTGTAGCTGGCCACCAGCACCACCGCCTTCACTCTCCCGCCAGCGCGCTTGATGGCCTTCACTGCCTCGTCGACCTCGGCCGTGTTTCGCTTGTAGCCGACCCGGAGGAGCTTGCTCGAGTCGGCCTTGTACCGGCGCAGCGCCTTGGCCACGCCCTCGACGCCAGCCTCGCCGAAGGAGTCATCCTGGGCGAACACCGCGATGTGCGAGACGTCGATGCGGCGCACCTCGACCAAATAGCGGATGATGGCCGCGGTCTCCTCGGCGCAGCTGGGCCGAAAGTTGAAGACGTAGCGATCCGGTGGGTCGTTCCGCAGGGTGCTCGCGCCAGAGAGGGCACCGAAGAGGAGCAGCCGCTTCTCATTGACGAAAGGCACGGTCACCTCGGCCGTCGAGGTGCCCACGCTGCCGATCACCGCCAGCACCTTCTTCTTCTCTTTGAGCTCGTTCAGCGCGATGACCGTGCGCGCGGGGTCGGCGCGGTCGTCGTACGGCAACAGCCGCAGCCTCCGGCCGTGAACCCCACCGGCCTCGTTGGCCACCGCGAAGGCGACCTCGAGCCCATTGCGCAGCTGCAGGCCCAGCTCCTTGGACAGCCCGGTGAACGGCGCTGACATTCCCAGGGTCAACTCTCCCTCGGGGCTCTGGGCCAGCGCCTCGGTCGCGGCGAGCGCCACGATGAGCGCCGCGCCACACGGACTCCACGTGCGATGGTGCACAGCTCGTCTCCTTTTCACTCCAGGTCCACCTGGGCGTAGGTGCCATCGGGCTTGAGCGCCCAGCCCCAGACCTTCTGGCTCGCCTGGTGCTTCTGGGGCCCGAAGGACAGCGGCACGCCGGTTCCGAGGTCGACCGGGTCAAGGCCCTCCAGCGCCGCGACCAGCTTCTCGGTGTCGAGCTCCGGCCCGGCGCGCTTCACCCCCTCGAGGAAGAGCTGAGCGGAGATCCACGCCTCCAGCGTGGTGGACCCCATGGGCTCGGTGGGAGCGAAGCGCTCGAGGGCCTGGCGATAGCGGGTGGTGGCGTCGGTCTTCGAGTTGGGCAGCGGCACCACCTGGGTCACCACCACGTTCTCGGTGGTCTGTGGCCCCGACTCCACGAGCTCCTGGGCCAGGCTGTTCGAGTCTGGCGAGACGGCCACGAAGAGGAGCTCGGGCCTGGTGTCTTTGGCCTTGCGAATGAAGGTCGCCGCCGGCTTGTAGGTGGCCACCAGCACCACGGCCTGCACGGAAGGAGTCGAGCGGAGCTGCTCCAGGGCTTGCCTGATGTCGGCGGTGTTGCGGACGTATTCGAGCCGCGGCACCGAGGACGGCGCCACGCCGCGAGCTTCGAGCTCTTCAGTCGCCCCTCGCCAGCCAGAGTCACCGAAGGTGTCGTTCTGAACGAGCACCGCGATCCTCGCGGCCTTGATGTGTTTGGCGTCGACCAGGTAGCGCACCGCCGCCGAAGCCTCCTCGGCCAGGCTGGCGCGGTAGTTGAACACGTAGCGCTCCGGGGGGCTCTTCCTCAGGAGGTCAGCCCCCGACATGGGCGCGAAGAAGACGACCTTCTGGGCGATGCAGATGGGGGCCGCGACGGCGGCGTTGGCGGTGCCGACGTTCCCCACCACGGCGAAGACCTGCTGGGCATCGACGAGCTCTTTCATCGCCTGGGCGGTACGGGAGGGATCGTAGCCGTCGTCCAGCGTGAGGAGCCTCAGCTTGCGGCCGTTGATGCCCCCCGCGTCATTGGCCGCGGTGAGGGCCAGCTCCCAGCCTGCCTTCATCGCCCGACCACCCTCCTTGTTGGAGCCGGTGAGCGAAGCGACCATGCCGAGGAGCACCTCGTCGCCCTTCACGCCGCGCACGGTGGGCGGGGGCGGGAGCGGCGGCACCGGGGCCACGACCTCGGGGCGCGCGGCGGGAGTCCGAGCCACGGCCCAGGCGAGCACCGACACGAGCGCCACGCCCAAGAGCGGGAGGAGCCAGAAGAGCGCCTTGCTCGGAGGGGTCTCCGGCGCGGCGACAGGCATGAGGGGGAGCACGGCCGTGGCAGTGACCTCGGCGAAGGCGTCGACGGGTGCCCTCAATGGGGCCGTTGGGAGCGACCGCGCCTGGGAGCGCTCCAGCGCCCGCTCCTCGTCGAGGGAGGTGATTTCCTCCATCACCAGCAGGCGCAGCTGGTCTTTGGACCCCGGGTTGGGCGCCCGGACGCCCGGGTCCACCACGAAGCGGCCCTCGCGCAACCTCAGCACCTGGCGAATCGCCTCCCGCCCCTCGGCACCGCGCATCGTGGCGCCGATGAGATCGCCTCCGTCGAAGTAGAAGACCCCGTCAGGTGGGGCGTCGAGCGGGCCCAGGTGGACCCTCACCGCCACCGTCTGCCGCGAGATGGCGTGAAGCTGGAGCAGGTCTTCGAACGAGATTTCCTCGAACCCACCGGTGAGCGCCATGCCTCACCTCGGCCCGGCGCCTGACATCGGACATTCGGCTTCGACGAGCGCGAATCGAGTCAGGGCGATGTCCAACGTTTGCATGAGGCACTCCGCGAGCGGACGACCAAGCCCTGGGAGTAAAGCACAGCGCCCGTCGACAGGGTGCTTCGGCGTGCGGGGCGAGCGTCACGCCTGATCGACGGGCGGAGCCCCCGGAGGGGCGTCGGCGAGGGTCTCGGTGCGACGGGACACCTCCTGGAAGCCCCGCTTGCCGTACACCGCCACCAGCCGCTCCAGCATCTCGGCCGCCTCCGCTGGTGACGCGTGCTGCTCTCGAGAGACCTGGGGTGGCTCGTGTTTGCCAACCACCCCGGTCGTCTGCTTCAGCACGTCACCGGTGAGAGACAGCTCGCGCCACTGAATGCCACGGATGGAAGGTGGCGACTCGAGCCGAACCGTGAGCACTATGCGGGGCATCGATCCTCCAGTGAAATGGCTAACCGTGGGCTGGGGCATGCGCATCGACGTCACCCACGCGCGCCGGTAACTCGAGGGCCGACCATGTCTTCTGGGCGCACCCACTGGTCGAACTGCTCGGCGGTCACCAGCGCCAGCGCCAGGGCTGCCTCCCTCAGGGTCGTGCCCTCGGCGTGGGCCTTCTTGGCGATGCGAGCCGCCGCGTCGTAGCCCAGGTGGGGGACCAGCGCCGTCACCAGCATCAGCGAGCGCGAGAGGTTCTCTCGAATGCGGGCCTCGTCGGCCTCGAGCCCCGCGATGCAGTGAGCCCGGAAGCTCTCCATGCCGTCGGCCAGCAGCCGGCACGACTGGAGCACGGCGTGGGCGATGAGCGGCCGGAAGACGTTGAGCTCGAAGTTGCCCGAGGCGCCGCCGAGAGAGACGGCGACGTCGTTCCCCATCACCTGCGCGCACACCATCGTGAGCATCTCGCACTGCGTGGGGTTCACCTTGCCGGGCATGATGCTGGACCCTGGCTCGTTCTCTGGAATGACGAGCTCGCCGAGCCCGGCTCGAGGCCCCGAGGCGAGCCAGCGCACGTCGTTGGCAATTTTGAACAGCGAGGTGGCCAGCGTCTTCAGCGCTCCGTGGGTGTTGACCAGCGCGTCACAGCTCGCCAGCGCGGCGAACGGGTTGGGAGCCCTGACCAGCGGGAGGTTCGTCAGCCGGGCGAGCTCCTCGGCTGCCTGGGCGCCGAAGGTCGCCGGCGCGTTGAGGCCCGTGCCCACGGCCGTTCCCCCCAGCGCCAGCTCGCAGAGGTGAGGCAGCGTGCGCTCGAGGCCCAGGGCCCCGGACCGGAGCTGCGCGACGTGGCCCGACAGCTCCTGGCCCAGGGTGAGCGGGGTGGCGTCTTGCAAGTGGGTCCGGCCGACCTTGATGACGTTGGCGAAGGCGGTGGCCTTGGCGTCGAGCTCGGCGCGCAGACCCTCGAGCGCCGGGAGCACCCGCCGGGTGAGCGACCGGGAGACGGCCAGGTGCATCGCGGTGGGGAAGACGTCGTTCGAGCTCTGAGAGCGGTTGACGTCGTCGTTCGGGTGCAGGAGCCGCCCCTCACCTCGCGCGCCACCGAGCACCTCCGAGGCCCGGTTGGCCAGCACCTCGTTGACGTTCATGTTCGTCTGGGTGCCGCTCCCCGTCTGCCACACCGAGAGCGGGAACTCGTCGGGCAGCTCGCCCCGCAACACCTCGTCGGCCGCGCGGACGATGGCTTCGGCCTTTCGCGCCGGGAGGACGCCGAGCTGGGCGTTGACGGTGGCCGCCGCGCGCTTCACCAGCACCAGGGCCTCGAGGAGCTCCCGGGGCATCGTCTCGGTGCCGACCTTGAAGAAGTGGAGCGAGCGCTGGGTCTGGGCGCCCCACAGGTGCTCGGCGGGCACGCCGATGGGGCCAAAGGTGTCGGTCTCGATGCGAGTCAGCATGGGTCCCTCGGCGGTGGCGAGCCGACCGCATGTATGTCGGGAGCCAGGTTCAGGGCAACCTCGGAGCGCAGGCGGGTTATGTGTTGCCCCATGTCCGACTTCAGGTTCTGCCCCAGGTGCACCACTCCGCTCGTCGAGCTCGAGCTCGGCGGTCGACCGCGCCGCGCCTGCCCCAAGGAAGGCTGTGGCTTCGTGCATTGGGGAAACCCCACGCCGGTGGTGGCGGCCATCGTCGAGCACGAGGGCGCCGTGTTGCTGGCCCGTGGCAAGGGCTGGCCAGAGAAGGTGTTCGGCCTCATCACCGGGTTCCTCGAAGCAGGTGAGAGCCCACAGGCGGGAGTGCTCCGCGAGGTGCGCGAGGAGCTCGACCTCGAGGGCCAGGTCGTCGCCCTGGTCGGGGTGTACCCGTTCGAGCCGCGGAACCAAGTCCTCATCTCGTTCCATGTTCGGGCCCAGGGCCAGGTGACGCTGAGCGATGAGCTCGAGGCGTACAAGGCCATCGCCCCGGAGAAGCTGCGCGCCTGGCCTTTTGGAACCGGGGAGGCGGTGCGCGACTGGCTCGCGGGGCGGAATCCCGTTGCCCCGACCTCCTGAGGGTTCGTGGGAGCGAGCCTCAGCCCAGCGTCAGAGCTGGGCCCGGCACTCACCGCCGGTGATGGCGGCGACGATCTCATCGAACTGCTCGATCGTTCGCGTCGCCACGGTCCTCAGCGGCGCGGGCAGCACCGCCTCATCGTCGAGAATGACCGGAATGACCCGCGTCCCATGCTCCATGCGGTTGTGCATCACCGTGGCGACCCGGTCATCGAGCCACTGGTTCTTCGAGAAGAACACCAGCGCGGCGTCACACTCGTCGAGCCCCTCGTTGAGCTTGGTGAGCAGGTTGTCTCCCGGCTCGAGGTTCCACTCGTCGTACCAGGCGTCGATGCCCCGGGCGAGCAACCTGGCGGCGAACTCCTTCACCCTCGGCCTGTCGACTGCACGGTGGCTGCAAAAGACCTTCACCGGGGAAATCATGGGTGCTCCTTCTGGCGAGACTGCGGCGAGACTCTGCGCTTCCCACGCCTGACTTGGATTCTGTAGCCCCTCACCTCGAGCGTGTCCACCCAACACCGAACGCCCTCCTCATGCGCTCGTGACGACGCATCGCGGCGAATGATTGGCTAATCTGTGAGGTGAATCCCTATCAGTGCTGTCTCGCGTCCGCTGTGACTGGCACGCCCCATGGGGTGGCGCAGCGCAGCATGTCGAACGACGGCTCCCGCGCCTGCGATTTTGACGCGGTGCGAGGCAGGGCCTACGGGCGAACCCTCTGGGTCTTGCACCACCCCATCACGAGCGGGTTCGGCAAAGAAAGACAACCATGCTTCACGGTTGAATGGAGAGCGCCGGTGCCGCGCTGGGTCGGTGGAGCGGCGAGCGACGAGCTCTGCCATCGAGCAGCCCCCGAGCCCGAAGGTGAGCGACGATCCTCGACAGGCTCTGGTCGATGCTCTCGTGGTCGGAGTGCACCACCACGTCGGGCTTCGTCGGCCGCTCGTAGGGGTCGGAGACGCCAGTGAAGTGCGGCAACTCGCCAGCCAGGGCCTTCTTGTAGAGCCCCTTCACATCGCGCCCAGACAGAACCTCGATGGACGCGTCGGCGAAGACCTCCACGAACTCGACCCCGTCTCTCTCGGCGAGCGCCCGCACCTCATCACGCGTCTCTTGGTAGGGAGAGATGGCGGCCGTCACCGCCACTGCGCCGTTGCGCGCCAAGAGCCGGGCCACATAGCCGATGCGCCGGACGTTGGTGTCCCGGTCCTCCCGGGAGAAACCGAGGCCCTTCGACAAGTGGGTTCGGACCTCGTCGCCATCGAGAATCTCCACGGGTCGCTCGGTTCCGAGGAGCGCCTTGAGCGCCTGCGAGAGCGTGCTCTTCCCCGCCCCAGAGAGCCCGGTGAACCACACCACGTACCCCTGGCCCTTGGGCGCCGCGACCACTCCCCGGCCATCGGCAGTGTCGACCCCGAGCGGCTCGACCCCCAGCTCGCCCGGCGCGAACGCAGCGAGGAGGCTCGACTCCCCACCAATGGGGTGACTGATGCCGTAGTTCTTCCCCACCAGAGCGCTCAGCACCGCGCCTCGGGGCCCGTCAAACCGGCCGTCGACCGGCAACGCGGCGAGCAGCGGCCGCTCCCGCGGGGCGCACCGCTCCAACGCCGTCTCGTAGGCGAGAAACCGCGCCGCCACGGGCACCTGGTCTCGCAGCGTCTCGCTCACCGCGGCGTGGAGCACCAACCCATCGGCCTGCTCGAGGGCCAGCGCCGACAGGTGCTCGTGCCCGTGGTGCAAAGGGCCTCGCAGCCCGTACCCGGCCACCCGCCTCCACCCGCGCTCGGAGATGCGGGCGCGCAGCTGAGCCGGGGTGAGCCGCGGGGCCCCGAGCGGCAGGTCCATGGGGAGCGGGAGCACCCGCACCGGCCCCGCGACGAGGGTCTTGGGGCGCCCCAGCAGGTACGCCACCCCCGGGTGGGCTTCATCGACCGTGCCGTAAACGGCCAGCGCCTCCCGGCGAGGGTCGCCCTCGTACGTCTCGGTCACCGACAGCGTGCCCCACAGCCGCCCCGAGGCGTCGCGCAAGGCGACCTCGGCTCCCGGCGTCACCCGAGCCAGCTGCTCCCTCGAGACCGCCAGCGTCAACGGCACGGGCCACGGCGTCCCGTCGGCGAGCCGGAGCCGGTCGACGACGCCGTCGTAGTCAGCCGAGCCCAAGAAGCCAGTGAGCGGGCTCGCCGCGCCGGTGGCGAGGAGCTCAAGGTCGAGGAGCGCTCTCGCGTCGACGGTGAGGCTGGGGAGCTTCTCCGCCTGCTCACGAAAGGCGGGGGCTTCTCTCTGGGAGACGACGCGATCGACGAGGCGACCGCCATGGGGCGCAACCAGGCTGCTCATGCGGACCTCAACTTTCGGTGTGGGGTGAGACGTTTGGGCGCAGATGGAGCCCGCACTCGGTCTTGGTGCTGTTTCGCCACCGGCCAGCCCGAGGATCCTCTCCCGGTCGAACAGCCGTCGTGCAGGGCTCACAGCCGATGCTCGGGTAGCCCTGCGCATGGAGCGGGTTCGTCGGCACGTCGTGGGCCTGGACATAGGCGGCCACGTGCGCCGCCGTCCACGCCACCAGCGGGTTCACCTTCACGAGCCCGAACTTGCCGTCCCATTCGACCACCTTCGCGTTGGCGCGGTCGGCCGTCTGGTCACGTCGAATGGCCGTCACCCAGGCGGAGAAGTGCCCCAGCTCGGCCCTCAATGGCACCACCTTCCTCGCCTCGCAGCAGCCCTCCGGGTCGCGCTCCCATGGCCGCGCTCCCTCGGAGGCCGGCGGCAGCCCACGCACGCCGCGAATGGAGACGCCGTACCGGGTTTCCAGCGCCTTCCACAACGCATACGTCTGGGGAAAGAGGTGCCCGGTGTCGAGCGTGAAGAGGTCGAGCTTCACGCTGTGACGGGCCGCGAGGTCGATGAGCACGCACCCTTCCGCCCCGAAGCCCGTGGCGAAGGTGAGACGTCCGGGGAACCGTTCGGCCGCGGCCACCAGAATCTCCCCTGGCGGCAGCCCCTCCAGCGCCTCACCCCATTCGGTACGCTCGACACGTGTCATGACGGCCTCTCATCCGTAGAAACGGACAGGAGTCTTAAATGACGGACATGTGTCCTGTCAAGCAGACGAGCGTCTGATTACCGAGACCACCCACCTCGGCCGACGAGGCGCCCCCGGAGGTCGGCCTCGAGGCGGTCGAAAACTCCACTCCAGTCGCCCGCGCTCGCCTGGCGGTAGAGGCGCATGCGCCCATACCAAGACGTACTCGCGGCCTCGTTCCCCCACCGCCAATCGGCCTGCTGGGGGAGCGCGAGCCAGGCCTCCTGGCCCAAGGCCCCGGCGAGGTGAGGCACCGAGGTGTCGGAGGAAATGACCAGGTCCACCGCCGAGAGCACGGCGGCGGTGTCGATGAAGGGCGCCGAGACGTCGAGCTCGGGGCCGAGGTCGAGCAAGGGCACCTCGGCGGGCCAGCGGCTGAGCTGCTCTCGGCCGTGTTGCTTCTGCACTGCCACCAGCCGCACTCCGGGAATGCGCGCGAGCCGGGTGAAGGCCTCCAGCGGGAGCGAGCGGCGGGCATCGGCCTTGTACGCCGGGTTGCCCTGCCAGGCGACGGCCACCCAATGGGCCGCTGGCTGGAGCCGAGCCCGCCACGAGGCCACGCGTGCCGGGTCGGCCACGAGGTACGGACCGTCGACGCCGGGGCCTGCCTGAGTCAGCTGAGGCAGGCTGAGCAGGCTGACCTGCGCGTCCCACCGCGGGAGCGGAGACCCGACGGGCACCAGCTCGTCGACCCCGGCGAGACCCGTCAGCAAGTCTCGCAGCGCCGGGGGGCATTCGAAGACGACCCGCGCACCCGAGCGCTCCTTCGCCCGAGGAAGAAAGCGAACGAACTGGAACGTGTCGCCCAGGCCCTGTTCGGCGGTCACCAGGAGCACTCCACCGGGAAGCGGCCCTCCGTCCCACCGGGGGCCCTCGAGTCGACGAATGGCGAAGTCCTCCAGCCGCCGTCGCCACTCGTACTCCCGCCAGCCGTCCTCGAAGGCACCGCGGGCGAGCAGGCGGAGCGAGAGGTTGAAGTGGGCCTCGGCGTCTTCGGGCGCGGCGGCGACGGCCGAACGAAAGGCTGCCTCGGCGCCAGCGTCGTCACCTCCGAGGAGTCGAGCCTCTCCCAGGTTGAGCCACGCTCGATGGTTGTGGGGCGAGCGCGCCACCACCTGGTCGAGACAGGCGACGGCCTCGTCGACCCGCCCGAGCTGCACGAGACACGTGCCGCGATTGAACTCGAGCTCGCTTGTCCCCGGCGCCAGCGCCAGCGCCGCCTCGGCCTCGGCCAGCGCGTCGTGGGGCCGCTTCCACGACAGGTACAACGCGCAGAGGTTGGCGTGAATGGCCGGGCTCGCAGGAGCGAGGGCCAGGGCCTGGCGGTGACTGGTGTGGGCCTCCTCGAAGCGGCCGAGCGCGCGGAGCAGGTTTCCCCTCGTGGTGAGGAGGTCGGCGTCGTTCGGGTGGAGCCCGAGCGCCAAGCCCAGCATCTCGACGGCCTTGTCCCGCTCCTGGTTCTTCGCCATGGCCAGGGCGAGCCCGAGCGCCGAGGACGGCCGCGAGGGGTCCAGCGAGAACGCGTCCATCCACGCGCCGATGGCCTCGGGCAGCTTGCCCTGACCCTCGCACGCTCTGGCGAGCACCACCTGAGCCTCGACCCGGCGCGGGTGGGCACCGAGCTCCCGGCGGGCCTCGCGCTCGGCATCGGCCAGGCGGCCGGCCTGGAGTGCCTCGTGGGCTCGCTCGAGAGCGTCCATGACGGCTTTAGGTGCCCGAGCGGGGCGATGGGTCGGCCGCGGTGGGCCGAGGCCCTGGAACCACGGAGTCGCGCTCGGAGGCGGGGGGGATTCGCAAGGCGAAGGTGGCTCCCTTCTCGGGGTTGGGACACACCTCGACCTCACCGTTGTGGCTCTCGACGATGCGCTTGACGACGGCGAGACCCAGACCCGTACCGGTCGCCTTGGTGGTGAAGAAGGGCTGGAACATCTTCTCGGCGGCGCGGGGGCTCAAGCCCGGGCCCTCATCGCGCACCTCGACTTGGAGCCAGGGGCCGTCGGCTCGGGGCACCAATGACGAGCGCACCGTCACGGTCCCTCCCTTGGGCATGGCCTGCACCGCGTTGACAACCAGGTTGACGACGGCCTGCTTGAGCAAGTGCGCATCGGCTGGGAAGGGAGGCAACTGGGGCTCGCACTCGGTCACCACCCGGGCGGTCGCCAGGGGGAGCGATTTGAGCGCCTCGGCCACGGCCGCTTCGACCACCGGCTCGATGTCGATGGGCTTCTTGGTGAGCTCGTAAGGCCGCACGAAGTCCAACAGGTCGGCGACGATGCGGTTCAAGCGCTCGGCCTCCTCCTCGACCATGCTGAGGAGCATTTCGGAATCGCCGGTGGGCCGGAGCAGGCGCCGCAGCGTGCTGAGCGAGTTGAAGATGACGCCCAGGGGGTTGCGCACCTCGTGGGCCATCACCGCGGCCAGCTCACCGAGCGCCGCCAGCCGCTCGTGGCGCACCAGCTCGGCCTGGGCCCTCGCCAGCTCGTCGTAGGCCTCCACCGACACCCGCAGCAGCCGGCGGGTCTCGTCGTAGAGGCGCGCCCGCTCGATGAGGCTGGTCATCTGCTCGCTGTGGTCCAGCGACTCGATGGCCGAGCCAAGCTGCAGCGCGAAGAGGGTGAGCACGTCTCCGTGGGACACCTCGAGCTCGTCGTGCATGAACACCAGGCCACCCCACGCCCGCTCCGCCAGGTCGAGAGGAGCCACCAGCCCTCGGCGCTTGAGCCCCACCAGGCCGTCGAGCGGCACGCCCACCCAACCAGCCACCGCCAGCGGGAGATTTTCGAGGAAGGCCCGCCCTCCTTTGAGCGGAGTCGGCAGCAGCATCGGGTTGGGCGGCTGGGAGTCGGGGTTCATCAGCCCCAGCGCGGTCGCCACCGAGGACAACGGCGGCCGCGAGGTGACGTACTGCACCCAGGTCTGATCCCTCGTCAGCGCCAGCACCGCGACGTCGAAGCCCAGCCGCTCCAGCCCAGCCCCCACGACCTGCAGGAGGCCGGTGATCGACCTGGCCCGCTGAACCTCCTTGGCCAGCTCGATGACCTCGGGAAGAAACGTGGGACCCGCCATGAGCACACCGTCTTAGTCGCTTCAGACCACCGGCCACCACTTCTCGGACACTTGGATGGCCACGAAAGAACGACCCAGGTGGCAGCGGTGGAATATTACCAATGAGTCAAAACAAACCGACTTGATGAAACACAGCCCCTTTGGCATTGATGAGACGTGCAGAACCCTGATTCTCCTGCGTCTGAGTGGAAAACCATCATCGACACGCTCACCGATGCTGTGCTGACGATGAATGTCCAGCATCGAATCTGCTCGATGAACACGGCGGCCGAGCGTCTGTTCGGTCACTCCATCGACGAGCTCCGAGGTCAGCCCCTCGATGTGCTGTTGCCAGCGCGGTTCAGGCGGACGCACGCGGCGAAGGCCGAGGCCTTTTCCAGCACCAGAGAGGTGTCACGGCACCTCGAGGGAGCGCGGCTCATCACCGGACTCAAGGCCGACGGCTCCGAGGTGCCGCTCGAGGCCACCATCTCGCGGGCCCAGGTCGACGGCGAGCCCCGCCTGTGCATCGTGATGCGCGACGTGTCGGAGCGGCTGGCGATGGAGCGGGAGGTCGAGCAGTTCGAGCGCCGGCTCGCGCGCGTGGGCCGGCTGGAGGCGCTGTCGACGCTCTCGGCGGGCATCGCCCACGACTTCAACAACACGCTGACGGTGGTGCTGTCGCTCACCCGCGGGGTGTTGTCGGAGCTGCCCGAGGGCACCGAGGCTCGGCAAGACCTCACCGAGGTGGTCGGCGCGGCCCAACGGGCGGCCGAGCTGGTCAAGCGTATCCTCACCGTCGGGCACACGACGACGAGCCCGGTCGAAGAAGTGAACCCCGCGGCGAGCCTCCAGGAGCTGTCACGCATCTGCGCGTCGACCTCGCCGGCGGACGTGCGGGTGACGCTGGAGCTCTCGCCGACGTCCACCATCCGCACTGACGAGGCGATGTTCTCCCAGGCGCTGTTGAACCTCGTCACCAATTCCCTCTACGCGATGCGCGAAGGCGGCGGCCGGTTGGAGCTCACGCTCGAGGAGGTGGTGACCATCGAGCCGGTCCACTGCACCACGCGCACGCTTCCTCCGGGGCACTGGGTGGTGGTGTCGGTGCGCGACAGCGGCAAGGGAATCTCGCCCGAGAATCTGTCGCGGGTCTTCGAGCCGTTCTTCACCACCAAGCCGAGCGGCGTGGGCACTGGGTTGGGGTTGGCCATGGTGTATGGGTTGGTGCATCGGTCCAATGGCGCCATCGCGGTTCACAGCGAGCCGGGTCAGGGCACGCGCATCGACCTCTACTTCCCGCCCTCCGATGCCGAGGCGACGGCCAAGGCGGCGGGCCTGGCGCGTCCGGGAGCGCGAACCCGGTACCGGCTCTTGCTGGTCGACGACGACCTCTTCGTCGGCGCGGCGCTGCGGAGAGGCCTGATGTTGATGGGCCACTCCTGCCACGCGGTGAGTGAGCCGCGAGACGCGCTGGCCCTGCTCAAGAGTGACCCGGGGGCCTTCGACGCGCTGGTGTGCGACCTCGACATGCCTGGGCTCTCGGGGTTGGCGCTGGCCGAGGCCTGTGGCCGGGAGTCGCCTCAGCTGCGTGTCTTTCTCATGAGCGGCTCGGTGGTGCCCGAGGCCGACTACTCGCGGGCCCGCATCGAGCGGGTCTTCCGCAAGCCGGTGAGCGCCTGGGAGATCAACGAGGCGCTGGCGCGGGCAGCCCCACATCACTACCCAAGCCCCGGAGGCCCTCCGGCCCCGAGGAATGGGATTTCAGCGGGCGTGAATTCCAATTCCTGAAAGTGAACAGGAGGTCTGAGCTCATGGCCATCGCGACGGATCAGCTGCCGGTGGGTGCGAGGATCAGCCGAGACGAGCGCCTGGTCATCGTGGCGTCGTCCGTGGGGACGGTCTTCGAATGGTATGACTTCTACCTCTACGCCACGCTGGCGCCATTCTTCGCGGCCCTGTTCTTCCCCAAGGGAAACGCCACCGCGGCGCTGTTGTCGGCCTTCGCGGCTTACGCGGCGGGCTTCCTGGTGCGGCCCTTCGGCGCGCTGGTGTTCGGGCGCATCGGCGACCTCATCGGGAGGAAGTACACCTTCCTCGTCACCATCATCGTGATGGGTCTGTCGACGTTCGGCGTCGGTCTGCTCCCGACCTTCGAGATGGTCGGCTGGCTCGCCCCCGTCATCATGGTGAGCTTGCGGCTGTGCCAAGGCTTGGCGCTGGGCGGAGAGTACGGCGGCGCGGCGACCTACGTGGCCGAGCACTCGGCGCACAGCCGTCGGGGCTACAACACGAGTTGGATCCAGACGACGGCGACCGTGGGCTTCTTCCTCGCCCTGCTCATCATCGGCCTGTGCCGCGTCTACATCGGGAAGGAGGTGTTCGCGACCTGGGGCTGGCGAATTCCCTTCTGGGTCTCCATCGTGCTGCTGGGCTTCTCCATCTACATTCGGCTCAAGCTGCAGGAGTCGCCGGTGTTCCAGAAAATCAAGGCCGAGGGGAAGACCTCGAAGGCTCCGCTGACCGAGAGCTTCCTGCGTTACCCCAACAACAAGTACGCCCTCCTCGCCCTCTTCGGAGCCACGGCCGGCCAGGGCGTCGTCTGGTANNTCATCTTCTTCGGCTGGCTGTCGGACCGCATCGGCCGACTCAAAATCATCCTTGCGGGCTGCCTCATCGCCGCGATGACGTACTTCCCGCTGTTCAAGGCGCTGACCCACTTCGTCAACCCGGCGCTCGAGGCTTTCCAGGAACGGACGAAGGTCACCGTCGCGTCGGATCCCGCCACCCACCACTTCAACCTCTTCGTCGGTCCCTGGAGCCAGTTCAGCACCGCCGACAAGGCCCGCGACTTCATGACCAAGCAGGGCCTCAACTTCGAATCACTGCCCCAGGTGCCAGGCAAGGAAGTCGTCATCGGCCTCAACGAGGTCACCATCGACGGCTTCGACGAGGCGGCGCTGAAGCAGGCACTCAAAGACAAGGGGTACCCGGAGAAGGCCGCCCTCGACAAGGTGAACTACCCGGTGACGCTGCTCATCCTCTTCGTCTTCCTCATCTACGTGACCATGGTGTACGGGCCCATCGCCGCGTTCTTGGTCGAGCTGTTCCCCACCCGTATTCGGTACACGTCGATGTCGTTGCCGTACCACATCGGCAACGGGTGGTTCGGCGGCATGCTTCCGCTGACGGCCACGGCGATGGTTGCGCTGACCGGCGACATCTATTACGGCCTCTGGTACCCGGTCGTCGTGGCTCTGCTGACGTTCGTCGTGGGGGCGATCTTCCTCAAGGAGACTCGAGACCGAGACATCGGCACCTACGAGCACGAATGAGACGACATTCGGAGGCGCGTTCTGATTGGTCAGCGCAGGGAGTAGATCAGCCAAGCGGATGAGTCGGTGGTATGGCGGTGACTCCCGATATCCAATCAACGTCCCGTCCCGCGGCGGAGAACGTGGTGACCCGGTCAATGACCATCCCGGTGAAGGAAACGGATGGTTGATCGGCGCCGACCAGGATGTACTCAGTGGAGCGATTCTCCGAGAACATCGGAGCGCGTGGCTGTACGACCATTCCCATCACAGTCGCTGAGCCGCGTTCGTTCGAGTCGGTCACGACAGAAGAGGTGCCCGTCGCAGCAGGCACGGTCGGCATCCCCGAGATGACTCCCATTTCCGGCGTCGGTGCCACGACCGCACTGCCGCATTCAGCGGGTGCGTAGCCACCACCCGTCGCGTAGCCACCGCCCGTCGCGTAGCCGCCGCCATACGCGAAGCCACCTCCGGCCGCGTAGCCACCGCCATACGCGTAGCCACCTCCGGCCGCGTAGCCACCACCGCGCCCATTGCCGCCGTCGCAGTCCTCGCCAGTCAAGAAATCGCACTCGAAGCGCTCGAACGGCGCACAGCCGGCGAGGGAGGAGACCACCACCAATCCGAGGAGTCTGTTCATGACGTGCTGTGGGCCTTCCAGAGTTTCTGCTGCATTTTTCGCCAAAAGATGGAGGAAACCCGGGCCATTCCTAGAACCTGTCCTCGAATGGATCACCGGCGTCGGGGCGTGGTGGCGGGGGCGGTCTTGAGGTGCGTGGGGCCAAACTGGCAGCCACCCGCTTGATGGGAGGAGCCGAGGGCTTCGGGCTGGGAGGCGGCGCCTCATCCTTCGGCTCGAGGACCTGTGGAGGCGGAGGCCGCACAGTGGGGAGCGGTGTTGCCGTCACCTCCTGCTCCGGGCCGCGAATGGGTGGGGCCGCCGGGACCTCGGGGCTCCGTCGCCAGGCAGCCGTGGCGAGGGCAGACGCGACCAGCGCCGCTCCCACCGCGAGGGCCCCGAGTCGGCGGCGAGGGCTGGCACGCTCAGGCTCCATCGCCAGCGGCTCCAGTGCCTGACGCAACTCGCTCGTGGACTGGAAGCGTTCAGCGGGGTTTCTTCTCAGACATCGGCGCACGCAGGCCCGCATGCCTCGCGAGACCGCCGGGGGCAGCTCTCGCGGCGGCCGATTGCGAATGGCCCAGATGAGGTCGACGAGGTCGGCGCCTGCGAAGGGCGGCGAGCCCGCCAGCATTGCTTGAATCGTGCAACCCATCGCCCAGATGTCCACCCGTGCGTCGACCCGAGCGCCTTGCACCAGTTGCTCGGGAGCCATGAAGGCCGGCGAGCCGACGAGTGTGCGAAGAGCCGTCTGTTCGAGGCCGTGCTCGATGTCTGGGTTCATCGACTTGGCGACCCCGAAGTCGAGCACTGACAAAGACTGACTGCCGCCGACACGCGACTGGAGAAACAAGTTCGCTGGCTTGAGGTCGCGGTGCACGATGCCGAGGGCATGCGCCTCCCCGAGTGCGTCGAGCGCTTGACACACCAGTGCAGCGACCTCCCGCTCGGGAATTCCCCCGAGGCGGCGGAGTCGCGCCTCGACCGTCTCTCCTTCGAGGTACTCCATCACCATGTAGGGCGCACCGCTGGGGAGGTACCCGAGATCGAGCACGTGGTTGGCGTGCGGCGACCTGAGCCTCGAGGCCGCGCGCGCCTCGCGAAGGAACCGCGAAGCGACGCCCGCGTCGGAGGCGTGCTCGGGCCGAATGAACTTCAGCGCCACCGTCGTGTTCAGCTGGAGGTGTCGCGCCCGAAAGACGACGCCCATGCCACCCGCGCCGATGGCCTCACCGACCTCGTACTTGCCGGCGATGACGTCGCCGCGGCTCGCTGGGAGCGCGGGTATCAACCCACCAGAGACCAGAGGACCCATCGTCGGAGGAGGCTCGTTCGTCCGTGCGAGCGCGGCGAAGGCGCCCCGACAGGCGTCACAGTTTTCAACGTGAGCGCTCAGCTCCTGGCTTTCCTCGCCAGAACAGAACCCCAGAGCCCACGCCGAGAGTCGATTCTCATCAGGGCATGGGGTGGGCACTTTCACGACAGGGCACGCATTATGGCATAGCTCCTGTCGCCCGACGCGCCTGAGCTATGTTGCGCCGCCATGCGGTGCGTCGTGAGCATCATTCTCCTCTTTTCCAGCGGCGTGTCCCTGGCCCAGTCGTCGGTCGACGCGGAGCGCCTGTTCCGCGAAGCCCGCGCCCTCATCGCCGAGGGCAAGTTCTCACCGGCCTGTCCGCTCCTCGAGGAGAGCTACCGTCTGGAGCCTGCCCTTGGCACCCTCCTCAACCTCGCCGACTGCCTCGAGAAGACCGGTGAGCTCCCCCGTGCGATGCGGACGTTCGGCGAGGTCGAGGCCGAGGCGAAAAAGAAGGGAGATCGTCGGCGCGAGGACATCGCGAAGACTCGGAGGAATGTGCTTCACCAGAGCCTGGGGTTCCTTCGTGTCGCCCACGCCCCAGGGGAGTCGGTCGAGCTCACCAGACTCCCCGACGGCACTCAGGAGCCGGCCGTCGAGGTGGAGCCGGGCCTCATCGCCCTCCTCCCCGGGAGGTACAGCCTGCGGGTGGGTGCCCTCGAACGGGAAGTCACGCTCGCACGGCCTGGCGAAGTGCTCGTGCTCGAGGCTGTGCGTGCGCCGGTCGCAGCGGCGCCGGTCGTCAACGAGGTCCCTGTCGGACTCCCACCGGCCGCGCAATCAGCGGTGTCGGAGCGCTGGCGCCTGCGCCCGTGGGGTGTCGCAGGCATGATTGCGGGAGCTGCCGTCACCGCCGGGGCCCTCTCGGGCGCCGTCTATTCACTCGACGTCTACACGCGCGTCGGTCGCCAGCAGGTGGGAGGCCCCGACGAAGCCAACCCGACCGTGACACGCCGCGAGTACGGCGTTGCCCAAGTCGTGTTGCCGGTGTGCCTCAGCGGGATCGCGGTGGGCGTCGCCGCGCTGGTGACCTCCTGGCTCCTCGGCCGAGAGACGATCGCCGCCACGGTCGCACCGACGAGCGGTGGCCTGGTGGCGGCCTTCGGGGTGACGTGGTGACCGACGTCGAGGCGCTCTATGGGGCGGCGGTACGAGAAACGCCGGGCGCTCGTATCGAATTCGCCGCCTTCGAGCGAGCGTGGGCGACCCGCGCGGCCTCCCGAGACCTCGACCCGAAGCTGGCCCTCGACGTGCTCCTCGCGGCCGGCATCGAGGCTGGCGACGACGCCTCCCTCCGGTGGCTCCAGACCCAGGTCGCTCGCGCGACACGCACCCTCCGAGACGAAGCACAGCGCTCGACCGACGTGGAGTCTCGGGTGCTCGAGCTGGTGGCGGTCGCACAACCAGGGCGGCCGGCGCGCATCACGGAGTACGCGGCCCTCGGGCCCTTGGCTGCCTGGGTTCACGTCATCGTGGTGCGCACCGCGCGTGAGCTCGCAGCCCGCGGGCCCCCCTCCGTGGCGCCAGACCTCGCGGAGTTCGCCATCGCCGAGATTCAATCGAGCAGCTCGCCCGAGCTCGGGCCATTGAAGGCGCGCCTCGCCGGTGACCTCGGCCTCGCCATTCGATCGGCCAGCGGAAAGCTCGACCACAGGAGCCGGACCCTCCTCACGCTCCATTACCTCGAGGGCGTCGGTCTCGAAGGCTTGGCTCGAGCGTGGAACGTGCACCGAGCCACCATCTCGCGGTGGTTGGCCACGGCCCGCGAGGCCTTCCTGGCCGACGTGAGGAAGGAGTTCGCGGTTCGCGCCGGTGTCGGCTCCGGCGAGGTCGACACTCTCATCCGCTTCGTGCGCAGCCAACTCGAGGTCAGCGTCAGTCGCCTGTTCGGCGCCGGCTCGTCAATTCAGTAGGGAACGAGGCCGTTCTCGGATGCCCAGTCCTCTGGAGCCGGGCGAGCACGCGCCCGCGACACGTGAAGGGAGCTGCTCGCTCGCTGAGCATCGTTTCGCTGGTATGTTGCCGAGCGCCATGCCGATTCCGATCGCCGAACTCGAGAAAGCCGCCCAGCCCCTGGCCGGCCGCATCGTGGGGTTCCTTGAGTCTCGATCCGACGAGGCCTTTTCGGTTCTGGAGATTATCGAAGCGATCGAAGGTATCACCGCCGCGGATGTGCCTGCGCTGGTTCTGGCCGAGCGTCGCGTCGCGCCCACGGCCGGTCGCCGCTCCTCGAAGCTACCTGAGCGCACTCAGTGCGCTTGAGCACGACACGATGTCCGGCTGCCAAGTGATCTCCGCGGATCACGGAGGAACTCGGTATTTCGGGGTCCGTCGCGGAAGGAAGGCATCGTGAGTGCTTCGACCGTCACCGCGCAGCTGAACGTCCTGCTCAAGCTCGTCGAGTTGGCTCCAGACCCACGGTACGAGCCTGTGCCCGAGGAAATCGAAGAACGACTCCGCTGGCTTCGGCGCCCTGTCGACTCCTTGACCTCGTGAGCCTCGACTCTGACTTTGGGAAGGAGAAGGTGGCGACGCTCGGTGTCAAGCTTCGCGGTCCGTAGCCTGAGCTGTCCGCCGTTGGACGTTCACGCGCCGTGGCGATGAGGAACATCATCCCGGCCCCAAACTCCGCGAGGCTCTCGTCTACTCAATCGTCTTCCATTTGGACCTCACCCCCGCCAGCCATGGGCCTCGGGTCGAGGGTCGTGCCGTTGGTGATGCGCGAGAGGATGCAGTCGAAGCGTTGGCCGGGGCGCGGGCTGGGCCTCAGCGCGGGAACAGCTCGAGGCAAGGGTCGGGGGAGGGGCTGGCCAGACGACCTCGGTGGTTGG
>PMBV01000114.1 GCA_003153055.1 Myxococcales bacterium | reverse complement strand
TCATGATCGCGGATCAGGCGTGAGGGCTCCGTGGGGCAGATTCCGCCCCATTGGAACGTCACGTTTCCGAAGCGCTCCCATGTCCGGTGAAGCGCGTTGACGATGATCGCCTTTTCTTCGTCGAAACCCGTGGTGACCCAGCACACCGGGATGTGCGCCCCCGGCCCCCACATGGTGGTTCCAGCAGTCGAATAGAGGGCTTGCGAGTGAACCCTTTGCGTCGCCAAGCCCCTCTGCGCCTCGGTGCTCTCAACGGGGTGCTCGAGTCCACACGCAAGAGAAAGGAGCAGGGGCGAAAGGGCCCAGGATTGTCGTCGTTTCATTCAAGGTTCTCCGTGGAGGTCCACAACGGGTTCGTGCGCCGCTGCCATGCATCCTCACCAGCGGCCGCGGTTAGACGCCCGCTCGGGGCCATCGGGGACATTGACGTCGTTCGAAAGTGCCGAATTGCGCGGTCCGTCTCCTCGCGCACCCGGAGGTCCGAGCTGAAGACGGCGCACCAGCGAGGTGCAGAGCGTCGCGCCGAGATTCATGGTGATTCGAGTGCGCGTGCCAGTGTTCCGCCCGCGCCTCACCCGGGGAGCGTGAATCGCGGAGCTGCGGGCACCGGGCCGTCGAGTCCGTTCTCAGTCCGAGCTGGCCTCCTCACCCCTCCCGCGGGCGGTCCTCCCACAGGTACTCCTCGGGGTCTCTCACCGACGCCTGCCGCCGGCTGGCCTCGTCACGGCGCAGCTGAACCCGGCGAATCTTCCCGCTGATGGTCTTGGGCAGCTCGGAGAACGAGATACGTCGGATGCGCTTGTAGGGCGCCAGCTTCTCCTTGCAGAACTCGAAGAGGCTGGCCGCCGTGTCGGCGTCGGGCGCGTACCCCTGCCGGAGCGCGACGAAGGCCTTGGGTACGAAGAGCCGCACCTTGTCGGGGCTCGGCACCACCGCCGCCTCGGCCACCGCCGGGTGCTCCAGGAGCATGCTCTCGAGCTCGAAGGGGCTGAGCCGATAGTCGCTGGACTTGAAGACGTCGTCGCCTCGTCCGACGTAGGTGATGTAGCCGTCGGCGTCTCGCTTCACCTCATCGCCGGTGCGGTAGATTCCTCCCTTGGTGACGGCGGCGGTTCGAGCCGGGTCGTCCTCGTAGCCCACCATGAGTCCCATGGGTCGGGGCGTCAGACGCAGCGAGAGCTCGCCCTCATCGGACTCTCTCCCCTCCGCGTCGACCAGCACCACGTCGTAGCCCGGCAGCGGGCGCCCCATCGAGCCCGGTACCACCCGCTGGCCCGGCGAGTTGCCCACCTGGGCGGTCGTCTCGGTCTGCCCGAAGCCGTCGCGCAGCGTCAGACCCCAGGCCCTCTCGACGGTGGCCATCACCTCGGGGTTGAGCGGCTCTCCGGCCGAGGCCAACTCGGTGAGGGCGGGGGGCTTGGGGCCGAGCTCCTCCAGCACCATCATTCGCCACACCGTGGGCGGGGCGCACATCGAGGTGACCTGGTAGCTGCGCAGGCAGTCGAGCTCGCCCTTGGCTGAGAAGCGCTTCACGTCGTGCATGAGGATGGTGGCGCCGGCGTTCCACGGGGCGAAGAAGCTGCTCCAGGCGTGCTTGGCCCACCCAGGGGAGGACACGTTCTGGTGCACGCCGCCTTCCCTGAGCCCGAGCCAGTACATCGTCGAGAGGTGGCCCACCGGGTAGCTCTGATGCGTGTGGAGCACCAGCTTGGGTTTGGCCGTCGTACCCGAGGTGAAGTAGAGCAACAGGGGCTCGTCGGCCCGGGTGAGGCGAAGAGGCACGTGCTCGCCACCCTCCGAGAGCGCGTCTTCGAAGGGAGTCCACCCCGGTGCCTGCCCATCGACCACCCAGCGGTTCTTCGGCTCCGGCGCGCCCTGGAACCGCTCGAGGCAGCTCACGTGGGCGATGACGTGGGCCACCTTTCCACGCTCGAAGCGGTCGACGAGGTCGTCGGTGGTGAGCTGGGTGCTCGCCGGCACCATCACCGCCCCGGTGCGAATGCAGGCCAGCATGGCCACCCACAGGGCCTCCACGTTGGGCACCATCAGCAGCACCCGGTCGCCGCGCGCCACGCCCCGTTTGACGAAGTGCCGCGCGAGGTGAGACGAGCGCAGCCGCAGCTCCTCGAAGGACCGCCGCACGACCTTGACCGTCCCCGCGCCGTCATCGTGCACCAGCTGCAGTGCTGGCCGTGTGTTGCCTCTGGCGATGACATCGAACCAGTCGGTGGCCCAGTTGAACGTCTCGAGCTCTGGCCAGCGGAAGGCGGCGCGAGCGGCGGCGAGGTCGGTGCGGTGCCGGAGCAAGAGGTCCCGGGCAGACTGGAAACGCTCAGTGGGTGTCATGGGATGCGAAGAATGCCTCCCTTTCGGGTCGCGGTAAAACGTCTCGGTGCGTCATGATATGGATTGACCGCTCAGTCAGTCTGATTTGCCATCCACACCCGCTCGCGTCGTCGGCCGAAGTGGCCCGGCGTCTCCTTGAAGCGACCGGCCAGCGGGGCGTCGCAGTCGGGGCACCTTCCGTCCTTCGTCACCCGGTACGCGCGGAGCTCATACCAGTCTCGCTCGATGAGGGAGGCATGGCAGCGCGCGCAGGAGGTCGTGTCGCCCTCGGGGTCGTGCACATTCCCGGTGTAGACGTGGTGGAGGCCAGCGGCGAGGCCCTGGCGGCGGGCGCGGGCGAGCGTCTGGGGCGGCGTCGCCGGAGTGTTCTTCAGCTCGAAGTCTGGGTGGAAGGCCGAGAAGTGCAGCGGCACGTCAGGGCCGAGGTGCTCGTACACCCACTCGACCAGGCGGCCCACTTCCGTTTCGGAGTCGTTCGCTCCGGGAATGAGCAGCGTCGTCACCTCGGTCCACACCTGGGTCTCGTGCACCAGGAACTCGAGGGTCTCCAGCACCGGCCCGAGGTGGGCGAAGCAGAGGCGACGGTAGAATTCTTCGGTGAAGGCCTTGAGGTCCACGTTGGCCGCGTCGATCCTCTCGTAGAACGCGCGGCGGGGCTCCTCACGCATGTACCCGGCGGTGACGGCGACCGTGGCGAGGCCCTGCTGGTGACAGGCGTCGGCCACGTCCATCGCATACTCGGCGAAGATGACCGGGTCGTTGTAGGTGAAGGCCACCGACGTGCAACCCAGCTCCCGGGCCCGCGTGGCGATGGTGTCAGGCGAGGCGCGGTCGGCCAGCACGTCGAGCGCCCGCGCCTTCGAGATGCTCCAGTTTTGGCAGAACCGGCAGCCCAGGTTGCACCCAGCCGTGCCGAAGGAGAGCACGCTCGTGCCGGGGTAGAAGTGGTTGAGGGGCTTCTTCTCGATGGGGTCGACGCAGAAACCCGAGGAGCGCCCGTCGGTCGCCAGCACCAACTCGTCACCGACCCGCTGGCGCACGAAGCAGAAGCCTCGCTGGCCGTCGGAGAGCCGGCAGTCCCGAGGGCAGAGGTCACATTGAATCTTCCCGCTGTCGAGGGTGTGCCACCACCGGCCTCGCCGCGGCGTCATGGGCTCCGCTCCTCTGGCTCTTCGAAGACCTCGGCCGAGAACCGCGCCACCCGGGTCTCCACGAGCCAGCGATCCGTCGGCAGCCCCGCTTTGCGCTCGAGGAGGAAGAGGAATTCCTTGGGGTCGGGGACCTGCAGCCACATCAGGGGGAGGAAGAGCCCGCTCCGGTGCCCGCATCGGAGCACCACCCCGTCGACGCCGGGACGAATCTTCGCCAGCGCCTCGGCCTCCGAGTGCACGTCGAGCCACTCCAGCGGCGACAGCACCGAGACCTCGATGCGCACCTGAGCCAACTCGCTCGCCACGAGTGGGGCGAAGCGGCTGTCAGTGAAGGCCGCGGCCCGAGCTGCCTCCTGCACCGCCTCACCCAGGCCGTAGCGGGGCTCCACCTGGCCGACGCAGCCCCTGAGCCGCCCGTGCGTGGTCAAGGTGACGAAGACCGCCCGCTGCTCGTCGGGCCACGGCGGCGTCGCTTCGAGGGGGGCACCGCCGAAGGATGCCTCCAGGGTGCGTCGGGCGAGCGACAGCAGGCTCATGGAGCGGTCACTCATGTCAGGAGCCTTGAGCGGTGCAGAACGCGAAGGCGCCGTACCCCACCACGCGCCACCGGTCGCCCGCCGTGTCGCCAGAGTTGCGCAGGTCGAGGAGATGGCCTTCGAGCCGCCGCTTCTTCGCCACCGCCAAGAAGCCCCTGAGCCCGCCCATGCCGCAGGCTCGCTCGTCGCCCAGGTTCAAGACATCGAAGGCGAGGATTCGCCCGGCCGTCTCGGCGTCGAGGGCCCGACAGGTCTCGTACGGGAGGTAGTGCGAGAGGTCCGTGCTGACGACGAGGAGTGTCCCAGGCTCGACCCACAAGGCGTCGACGACCTCTTCCACCTCCTCCGCCGCCGCCCGGCCCACGAGCAGGGGTACCACCGCGAGCTCACCCAGCACCCTCTGGAGGAAGGGCAACTGCACCTCGAGGGCGTGCTCCGTCGCGTGGGCGAGCTTGGACGTCACCACCTGGGGGAACGCCGCGGCCACCGAGACCCCAGCTGCATCGATGGGCACCTCGCCCAGTGGAGAGGCCATGGCATCACTGCCCGGCAGCGCCAGGCCACGAAGGTCGACGGTGTGGGCCGGCCCCAGCAGCACCACCCGGGTCGGTTTTCGCGAGGCCTTGGACAGCAGGGCATAGGCCGACGCGGCGATGGGCCCCGAGTACCGGTAGCCAGCGTGGGGCACGATGAGGGCGCGAGGCTCGAGCCGCGGTGGCTTGGCCTGGGCCAGCAGCTGGTCGACCTGATGGGTGAGCGCTCCCTCGGTCGCCGGGTAGAAGGTCCCTGCGACCGCCGGGGGCCGAATCGTCATCGCTGGCTTTCCCATGCCTGGCGACCTCCTTGGTGGCGCTTCGAGCCCGAAGTCGCACCGTGATTCGAGGACCACCTCGTGAGCCGCAGTGTAACGGTTCAGCGGTCGGCGCGTCGAATGTCCCAGCCCTTGCTTCTGGGGGTCATCTCGAAGCGGTAGCCGCGCGCCTGGACCAGCGCAGGGTTGTCCAGCTCGGTCACCCAGCTCGGGCAGAACGGGTCGATACAGGTCACCAGGGCGTTGGACTCGAGCGCTCGCGCCACGAAATCGGAGGCATCGGCCAGCGTCAGCAGCGCCTGGAAGGGGGCGATGGGCCCACGCTGCGGGTAGCCGAGGCGGAAGTTGAGGTAGCCGTCGGCCATGTCGAGCAGCACCACGTCGGAGCGGCCGCGGCCCAGGCCTGCCTCAAGGCTCGCCACCGTCTCCTCGATGGCGTTGGGCTCGAGGAGCCGCCGCTCATTCCAATGCCGCCTGATGGTCGAGCGCTTGAAGTCCACCCGGCCCCACGGCACGAAGGCGACGCCAGAGAGGAGCACGGCCGATGCCGAGCTGACCGCGACTCGAGGCGCCACCTCGTACAGTCGAGCGATGACGAGAAAGACGGGCAACAGCCAGGCTCCGGCGAGGTTGACGAGGTTGTGCTCGTGGGAGCGCCCGAAGAAGTAGACGAGCTGGGCACCCACCAGGGCGCAGGCGAAGAGCTCGAGGCGGGCTCGCGGTTCGGCCCGGTGCGCGACGCCCAGGGCCACCGCCGCGAAGAGCGCGCCCAGCACCGGCCATACCAAGGAGGTCGGCGAGATGGGCATGAAGCCCAGCCGGAGCGAGGCGTAGCGCTGCGCCGCCACCGGGAGAAGGCCCCCGAGGAATGCCACGCGGACGACCGCGGCTCCTGCCAGCGGGGCCAGCACGGCGCCGAGGTGGCGGGGCGAGCGGCGCGACGGCTCCACCAGGGCACTCAACGCCACCGCCGCTCCGAAGGCTCCAGCGAAGAGGAGGCCAAAGGTCTCGTCGGCCAGCCAGCCCAGGGCGAAGGCCGTCGACGTCTTCGGCGACGACAGCCCGAAGTGAGACGCGGCCAACAGCAGCGGCACCCAGAGGTCGAGCCTCAGCACCGTCGTCTGGGGAATGGAGGTCGGGTGTCCGTCGATGGCGACGAAGCGGAACACGAAGATCGCCAGCACGAAGAGTACGGTCAACGCCGTGCGCTTCAACATCGCCTGGCCCAGCAGCGCGTAGAGCCCCAGCCAAGCCACCGTGGTGGCGGCCAGCACCACCTGGGTCTCATGGACCCACAGCCCTGCCTTCACCATGGCGGCGTAGAGCAGCAGCATGACGAGGTTGTACTGCACGTAGAAGGTGCCCAGGGGGTGACCGGCGAGCCACTCGCGGGCGGGGGCGTAGAAGTACGAATGGTCCACCACGCTGGCGGGGGTGATGGCGGCCATCACCAGCCAGGTGAGCACACCGCCCAGCGCCCACCACCCTCCGAGCCGGGCCCAGCGCGGCAGTCGGGGAGCGCCCTTCAGCCACCCGGCCAGGACCAGGCCCAGGCCCGCCACCACCAAGAGGCGCACGGCCGAGGGTGCCTCGAGCTCGCTGGTGTTGACGAGGAGGAGCAGGCGAGCCCCCGCCCCGAGGCCCATGAGGTACAGAGGCCAGCCCCGGCGCATCGACAACGGAGGCTGCCGCCACGTGAGCGCCGACACCAGCGCGGCCAGCACCGGGAGGCCGACGACGCAGACGGCGAGCTCGGCTCCATCGCGCTCTGGGAGGAGGTCCCTCGCCCACGGCGTGAGGTCGCCCGCGAGTGGCACCGGGCCCAGGTGGATGATGACGTCGGAGGCCGCGATGAAGAGGGCTCGAGCCACCGTCAGCACCAGGAAGGCGATGGACGTGGCCGTCAGCCAGCGGGCGAGCTCCGACGAGGAGCGGGGTGGAGGAGGGGTGAGCACTTCGGGCACCAGGGGGACCTAGCGAAAGAAGCGAATGTTCTCTTTGGGAATCGCCGGGACCTCGGGTGGCGGTCGGAGCCGCTCGGTCAGCGAGCGGGCCACCGCGCTCACCAGCGACAGGGGTCGATCGAGGCGCTGGTACTTTCGCTTCAGCGACTGGCTCACCAGGTCGGTGTAGAGGGTGATGGTCTGCGCGGCGGTCACCCAGTCGTTGCAGCTGAGCAGCTCGTCGGCGATGCCGAACGGCATGCTGTAGGGGATGAATCCTCGGGCGTATTCCACGGCCCACACCCCGTCGGTGAAGTTCATCGCCCGGGCTTGTCCGGGCCCGACGTAGATGCGATCTCCTGGCTTGTAGATGCTCTTCTCGAACTGGCCTTCAGCGTAGTACCAGGTCTCTCCGTCGATGACGGTGTCCCAGAAGCCGGTGAAGTGGCGGCCCGAGTGGCCCTCCGAGCCGATGGGCGTCCCCCAGATCATGATGTATTCGCTGATCGACGCGTAATAGAGCTTCATCTGAATCATCGCGCCGCCGGCGATGCTGTAGAGCCAGGGTTGTCCGCGATCGAGGATCGTGGGGTAACGCTCCTCCATCGCGTCGGCGAACACGTCGAACATCTTCGGCTTGGGGAGCCCCAGACATTTCATGGAGCAGTCGTGCACGACGTCGGGATCGAACAGGTACTCGGCCACGTGTTCCTCCTGGTGATGATTCCTTCAAAGCAGGAACGGCCCGAGGGTGCCTAGCGGAAACGGGCTCGGACCCGGCAGCTTGCGCCGGGGCCCGCCCTACCCGATACGCCCCACCGCGCCACTGGAGTGACGCGCGCGCCAAGGTGCCGACGCGCGACCGCTCGAGACTCCGCGGGTGTTCTTGCTCTCCACCTGGCCTGGGCCTTGCTCTTCCGGCGGCCCAAAGGGGGTACGCATGACATCGAGAGGTCCTTCGCTGTGGTTGTCGCTGGTGGTGCTCGCGGCTGGGTGTGGTGGCGGGGTGTTCATTCCGGGCGAGGTGGACGCTGGGGACTGTCAGCCCATCGCCGGGCCGGACATTCGTCGGCAGGGAGTGCTCGAAGCCACCGGCGTGGAGACGGACCTCGCCCTGGGTGGCCCGGGGTTCTTCGTCATCGACCGCAGTGATGCGACGCGCCTCTACACACGCGCAGGGAGCTTCACGACCGACCGAGACGGGTACCTGGTCAACCTCGAGTCGATGCGTGTGATTGGTTTCCCCGCCGATGAGCACGGGGAACTCTCGGCGACCCCGGGCCACCTCTTGCTCGGACGGGCCGTGATGCTCCCGCGCCCCACCACCAGAGCGTGGGTGAGGGGGAACCTCAACGCCGATACCCCAGTCTCGGTGATCGCCTTCGATCCCTCGGCTCCCATGGAGTCCTCGGCCGCCCGTGTCTCGGGCGTGCTGTACGACGGACTGGGAGTCGAGCACGACGTGCAGGTCTACTTTCAGAAGACGGCCACCGACATCTGGGATTTCCACGTCATCACCGATGGTGGCGGCCTGACCGGTGGCACGTTTGGCACGCCTACCGAAATCGCCGAGGGGACGCTCACCTTCGATGCCGGAGGACGGCTCGTGTTCCTCATTCAGTGTTCCAACTTCAACCCGGTCGGAGCCGCCAACCCGCAGTATCTCGAGCTCGACATGGGCGACCTGGTGTCCTTGGGCGGCACCGGAGTGAAGGGCGTGACACAGGTCGACGGCCAGTCCAAATTCCGCTTTGGTCAGAACGGGCACCCCAGGGGTCTGCTTACCAGGACCCGGGTGGACTCGACGGGGGCCGTTGTGGGGAGCTTCTCCAACGGGCAGGAGCGCAGTCTCGGTCGGGTGGCGGTGGCCCTGTTCCCGGCGCCCGTCTGGCTGTCGGCCCACGGAGCAAACTTCTTCTCGCCCACCGAGCGCTCCGGCGTGGCCGAGCTTGGCCTTGGCTGCGAGGGCCTGCGCGGGTGCATTCAGGCCGGGTTCGTCGAGGCGTTGAGCAATACGGCCAGCACGTGCGCGCCGTGACGTTGGAGCGCTCGCCACGGAGAGAGGTTGAAGTAGTCTCGCGGCCATGAAGGCACCACTCCATCGCTTGGCTGGCGCCCTCCAGGCCACCAAGGGCCCCGTGCTGGTCATCACCGGAGCCGGCATCAGCTTGGCCTCGGGCATCCCCACGTTCCGGGGGGCCGACGCCGGAGCCGTTTGGAAGCGAGACATCACCGAGCTCGGCACCATGCGGTACTTTTGTGAAGAGCCCGAGGGGAGCTGGAGCTGGTATCTGGCTCGCTTCGACAAGGTCATCGGCGCCGCGCCCAACCCCGGCCATGTTGCCTTGGTCGAGCTGGAGCGGTGGTGCGAGCGCCGCGCGACGCGGTTTCTCCTCGTCACCCAGAACATCGACGGGCTCCACCGAGACGCGGGAGCCAAGGCGCTCGTCGAGGTGCACGGCTCGGCCCATCGGGTGCGCTGCGCCACGGTCGGCTGTGAGCACGGTGCTCCCCGGGGCTGGTTGGAGAGGGCCAGCGTCGACCTCGACGCGTTCAGAGCCAACCCCACGCGTGAGGCCGTGCCCAGGTGCCCGTCGTGCGGCTCCTTCCTCCGCCAGCACGTGCTCTGGTTCGACGAGTATTACCAGAGCCACGAGGACTACCAGTGGAACCGGGTGATGGAGGCCGTCGCCGACTGCGAGCTGCTCCTCTTCGTGGGCACCTCGTTCTCGGTGGGGGTCACCGACCACGCCCTGTCGGAGGCTCGGGGCCGAGGTGTCCCGGTTTTCAATCTCGATCCCTCGGGCCAGGCGATCCGTGGGGTCGAGCTCATCGCCGAGCCCTCCGAGGTCGCGCTCCCGGAGTTGGCGGCCGCGCTCTCCTGACCCATCGTCAGAGCGTCTTCTCGTACACCCGCCAGGTCTTGTAGACCTTGGCGCCCATGCGCTCGATGCCGCGGTTGATGAGGGTGTTGTCCTCCACCGTCCACGACAGCTCGCCTCCGCCGTAGCCCCGGGCCGAGCCGCGCTTGGAGATTTCTTCGTACAGCACGGCCGCCAACGCGCCGTACTTCCGCGAGGCCCTGAACTCGTTCTTCACCCCGAGCAAGATGAGCCGTGCATTCTTTGGGCGGTTGAACTTGAGGCGCCACAACAGCTTGGCCAGGTTGATCGGGTTTCGCATCAACTCGCCCTTGAAGTCGCGGATGAGCTCATTGATGTCGGGGATGGCGAAGAGAATGGCCGCCGGCTTGCCATCGACCTCGGCCACGTACGTCAGCTCGGTGTCGATGAACATCTTGTACTCGGTGGCGATGACCTCGAGCTCCAGATCCGTGAAGGGCGTGAAGTTGAAGTTGTTCGTCCAGGCCTCGTTGTAGACCTCCTGGATGATGCCGGCCTCACGGCGGATGTGCGCCTTGCTCATCTGGCGGATGGTGACGTTGGGCAGGGCCCGCGTCTTCTCGGCGAACTTGTGGGTCAGCTCGTCGATCTTCGTGTTGGCCTCGTACCACCAGCCGAACAGATCCTTGGCCTTGGAGTAGCCCGCGCCCAGAATGAGGCCGTCGACGAAGGGCCGGTTCCAGGTCGTGCCGATCATGTTCGGCTTGTCGAAGCCGTCGATGAGCGCGCCGATCTCGCCCTTGGAGTCGAGGGTCATGGGCCCGCGAAATCGGGTGCGGCCTTTGGACTTGGCCCAGCCCTCGGCCGCGGTGAAGAGCACCTTGGCGACCTCCGGGCGATCATCGCACTCGAAGAAGCCGAAGAAGGCCGTCTTCGGCTCGTCGGGGTAGGTCTTGTCGAAGTCGAAGTCCACCTGGGCGCTGATGCGGCCCACCGGCTTGCCGTCTTCGAAGGCCGTGAAGCACTCGGCCTCGCCGTGGGCGAGGAAGACGCTGCGCTTGGGGTCGAGCTGCTTGCGATAGTCGTCGAGGAGCGGAGGGACCCAGTTCTTCTCGCGGTCGAGCCCGAGGGTCCACGGGACGTGCAGGAAGATCTCCAGGTCTTTGTTTCCACGCACTGGACGAATGTCGATGGCCATGCTCCCGGATTACTTGGGCCGGGGCCCGAGGCCAAGCATTAGAAGCAGGCTTCAAGCATCGAACGAAAAGGGCCACTCGAAGGGCTCGGCGCTGGTTGCCGCCAGGCGCCCCCGGCGGAAGTCGAAGTGGCTCCCCGGACGGAGCACGCTGACTGCCTGTCGCTTGCCGCGACCCCTCGTCACCACCCGCTCGGGGAACGGGTCGGCGTCGGGGTTCTCTTCCAGGCTCGAAGCGCCCTCCACTGGGGTGCCGGGGAAGCCCGGGTACTTTGGCCCCATGCCCTCGCGCCAGTACCAGGGAGCGCCCCCGTCGGCGCAGGGCACCAGCGTCTTGGCCTTCATGGCCTTGGCGTAGTCCAGCGCGTCGTCGGCATCGGCCATGAGCTGCTGCGGAGTGTCGAGGGCCGAGCGGGGGACGTCGACCAGGTAGGCGTCGAGGGTGCTGAAGCCGAAGAAGATGGGCCTCACCTTGAAGCCGCGCACTCCGCAGAAGAGCACGTCGGCGCGCCCGGCGAGGCTCTTCGCCACGTCCATCATGTCGCCGCGAATGTCGCGCCCGGTGTCGGCGAAGAAGGCCACGTCGAGGTGCGGCGTCTCCACCAGCCAGGTGGTGCCGATGTTGAAGATGCCGTGGACGCCAGCGCCGCTCGTCGGCTGCTCACCGTAGAAGGGCAGGGCGGTGACGCGCAGGTCGCCGACGGCGCGCACGGCTCCCCACGGCAGCGCCTCGACGTTGCGGAAGCCGACCTGCTGGAGTCGGGCCGCGCAGTCGGTCGAGAAGAGGTTCTCCCGCTCGACGGGCGGCACGTAGATGCGCACGTCTCGGGGGAGCTGCAGGAGCGAGCCCAGGTGGAAGTGGTCTCCGTGCGAGTGGGTGATGAGCACCGCGTCGACCTGCCCCACGTCTCTGGGCTGCATCGGCTGGTACGAGGGCAAATCGAGCATGGTCGCGGGGCGGAAGTACGGGTCGACCAAGACGTGGCCAGTCTTACCTCTGAGCAGCGTGGTGTTGTGGCCGACGAAGGTGCCGTGGTGCGAGTCGTCAACCGGGCTGGCGGCCTCGAGCCAGCGGGCTGCCTCGAGGTTCTCGAGCAGCTCTCGGGTGAAGGGCGCTCGGCGGAAGCTCGCCAGCTCGGCTCGCGTGGCGCCTCGAGCCAGGGTCGAGAACAACTCGTGCACCTGGGGCCACTGAGCTGTTTCGACCGGCACGTCGAGGCCGGTGGTGTCCTTGCGCACGTGCAGCACCCGGGGCGGCGTGCGGCGGACGTCGGGGAAGAGCACCTGTTCCTTGAGGAGCATTCGCCCGGCGCGGCGGGTACCCGTGCCGAGCGCGGCGTAGGCCTCGGTGCGCTCGAGCCACCGAATGAGGGCCGCTGCCTCCTTCGCCGCGCCGGCGCCGCCCAGCTCGCGGATCTTCTCCTTCAACGGGGCGTGGGCCCGGCGCACCGGCCGCGACGCGGGCCCGAGAATGCTGCAGCCGAGATCTTCGTCGTGGTGGGCGGCCGTGCGGGCCTGGGTGAGCACTGCCAGACTGACGCCGCGGGCGAGGGAGACGCGCATGTGAGGAGCGTCCTACCAGCCCCTCGACTCGGCGGCCTTGATTCGCTACTCCCAGGCCGACATCGGGCCCAGGTCACACACCTCGAAGCCCGCCGCCTCGAGCACGCCGCGCGCGTGGGCGCTCCGGCCACCCGAGTGGCAGTACACCACCACCTTGTCGCCGCGCTTCCCCACCGCCTGGAGCTGACCGCCGAGGGCCTGCAAGGGCACGTTGCGCGCGCCGTTGAGGTGCCCCGAGGCGAACTCCTGGGGCGTGCGCACATCGATGAGGTGGGCACCCGATTGCACCCACTCCTTGGCTCGCTTCAAGGTGACCTGATTTGCACTGACCGGCGAAGAGAAAAGGCTCATGTGTGTTCTCCAAACTCGTTTTGGAAGGCGGGGTTGAAAATGTGAGCCGCCCGCGCTCGGTGACGATTCACAGGCCCAGGTCATTGGAGCTAAAACCAGTTCACATGGCGCAAAGCTCACCGACGGACGAGGAGTTGCTCGAGCAGGCGCGGTGCGGCGACACCGAAGCGACGGACACGCTCTTGTCCCGCCACGAGCTGCGCATCTACCGCTACGGGCTGCGAATGTGCGGCAACGAGGCTGACGCGCGCGACGTTCTGCAGGAGACGCTCCTGGCCGCGTTCAAGGGGCTCAGCACTTTTCGCGGGGAGTCGCAGGTGTCGACCTGGCTGTTTCAGATCGCTCGCTCCTTCTGCATCAAGCAGCGTCGGCGCCGCGGCGGCGAGCCCCTGCGTCATGAGTCTGTCGACGCGCCAGAGGTGCGGAAGGTGGTCTCGGAGCAGTCGCAGACCGACAGCCGCTCCCACGCGCGCGAGGTGGGGTCGCTGATTCAGGCGGCGATCCGCACGCTCACCCCAGAATACCGCGAGGCCCTGGTGCTCAGAGACATCGAGGGCATGTCGGCCGAGGAAGCCGCCGTCGTCGTCGGGGTCGAGGTGGGCGCGCTCAAGAGCCGGCTCCATCGTGCGCGCATGGCCCTCAAGCTCCAGCTCTCCGCGGTGCTCGACGATGACGCGGGGGTGCTGGCCTGTGCCGAGCTGGCCAAGGAGCTGGCCGACTACGCCAACTCCGACATCGACAAGGAAGCCTGCGTCATCATCGAGGAGCACCTCAATCGCTGTGTCCGGTGCGCCGACGCCTGCGACTCGCTGCGCCGCACCGTGGCCATGTGCCGAGCGATTCCCGGAGACGACGTGCCCGGGCCGGTCAAGGCCGCCGTCCGTCAGGCGCTGCGGCTGGCCAGCGCGGGGCTCCCCACGCCTGCGTTCATCTCGTAGCGGGAAGTCTTGAGGCTGCGTCCCATGGGGAGGGAGCGCCTTGGGTCGCCTTCTGAGCAACCCTTCAGGGGCGAACTTCCAGCGCCACTTCGCCTCGATAGCGCCCGGTGACATGGCCCTCGTCGTCAAATTCTGTACACCACACTGGTTCGAGGGGCTCAGGTTCGTGCTCAGGCTTGACGTAGACGGCACGGACCTTCAGCGTCATGCCGCCAGGTCCCGCGCGCGGGCCTCGAGGAACGATGTTTCGGAGTCGAACGACGCCATTGGGCGGAGCCTGCCGCTGTACTGCCCGCGAGGCGGGAAGCGCGGTCAGCTCGATGGCGCTGGTCCGCTTGAGCAGCCTCGGGAGCCCGTCGAGGTCTGCGATTCTCGGCAGTGATGCTGAGTTGAAGGGGGTTATCCACCAGGCGCGGGCATCTCCAGCGGCCGCGTGGAGGGCAGGGTGAAACGCCTCGGCAGAGCCGTGATGCGGGAGCTTGAGCCCAGCATGGTTGCCCAGCTGTCCGTGGCGGCCGATGACACTATTCCAGCCCGTCGGAACCGGATGCTTCCCCAGGGAACGAAGGCGCGGGAGGTCGCCGCCCAAGACGACCCGAGTCTTCCCGAACGCGATTTCGAGGACCGCGCTGATGGCGTTCGAGTTTCTGATGAAATCGTCGGCCGTGGCGTTCTGCTCGAGCCACCCTTGGAGCCCACCGAGGTCAGGAGCGCGAGTGGTGATGCAGACCTCACTTGTCGAGAGCGGGAGCGAGACACCGTCGCGAAGAGCCAGGAGCGAGCGGGGGTTATCGGCGAGATGGCGATTGATGGCGTTGACAGCCTGCAGAACAGGACCGGCCTTCTGGTGTTCGCTGGTGACGAGCCGACTGGCCCTGCGGAGTTGCTCGTAGATGCTCGCCAGGGTCGCCTCCGCGGAGATACCCGTGAGACAGATTCGGCGGGGCTCTTCCTCAGCGACCAGCCTCGCCACGCCGCCCGAGTGGTCGAGGTGAGGGTGCGTCCACACGAAGCACTCGATGTGGTCGTCATCGCCTCGACGGTAACGCTTGAACAGCTCGCGCAGTGGGTACTTCTCACGCGTCTTGCAGCCGTCGACGAGCACCCAGCCGCGAGTTGGAAGTGCCACGGCGATGCCTTCGCCGGAGCCCGGGCCGGCGACGAAGACGGTCAGGCGGTTTTTGGTGAGCCTCGCGAGGTCCGAGAGTGTGCCGCGGCGGTCAGCGCGCTCACGCGTCGAGGTCGTCCATGAAGGTGAGCTCATCGAGCTGGGTCGATGACCACTCCGGGGGCGCAGCGGGAATCATCACGACTTGCTGTTTGGTGTTGCGCACCTGCAGCTCGAAGAACCCATGCGCTTGCTGAGCGCGAGCACCAGTGAGCGCCAGCCACTGCTTGGCGGTGAACTTCGTGCGCACGACTCGCTTGACTGGCTTCCCCTCCCGCATCTCGGCCATCACCACCACGACGCCGTTCTTGTCCGCGCTCACCACCCGGCCCGGAGCCCAGCCAGTGACATCGTCTGCCTCGCCCTGCGGCTGCCTCCAGCGACGAGCAGGGTCGACGTTCACGGGGTAGACCGACTCCGCCAGCAACTCCGCCTCTTCGGCGTCCTCGAGGCGCCACTTCAGCTCCTTCAGCTTCAGCTCGGTGAGGCCGAAGTGCTCGGGAATCAGACCGAAGGCCTCTCTGGCCCGCGCCACGTTGCCCACGTCGAGCCAGGCCCGGACCACCCACTGGTGGAAGTGCAGCGACAGCCACGGGCTTTCCTTGACCCGCTGGCGCTCGGGGTCGATGGCCTCGAGTGCGGCGCTCCAGGCACGTTGGGCGGCTTCTTCTTTGCCACCAGTAATGAGGTAGGTGACGAGCCTCGCGTTCCACCAAGGGTTGGGATGCCCAGGGTTGGCTTCGCCGCTCTGCAAGGCAGGGCTGACGGCCTGGCGGTAGGCGGCTTCAGTCTCTCGGTCGGCATGGCCGTCGCGCTGGCGGTTGAACGCGTAGTAGTGCCAGGAATAGTCGTCGTTCGGGCCGAACTCGTCGAGGGCGCGCTTGAAGAGCGACGCCGCGTCGGCGTACCGGTGGTAGACGCGACTGAGCGTTCGGGCCCGGTCCCACAGCAGGAAGCGCGAGGGGTGGCTCAGGGCTTCCCATTTCTGGAGACCCACGAGCGTGGAGGCGGGCACCTGCGCCAAGTGATGGGTCTTCTCGAGCCAGGTCTTCAGTTGTTCACCGCTCAGCTCGAGGGGCGCGAGTGCTCCGTCACGCCGCTGGTACTGCAGCGCGAGACGCTGGTGCGCGTCTGTTTGGTCGTCCGTGTTGTCCAGGAGGGCATCTCGGACCGTCTCTGGAATCCGAATGAGCTCGTCACCGTAGCCCACGCACTGGGTCAGGAGCGGCGCGTGCTCGCCAGACAGCTCGGCCAGCGATAGCACGTCCTCACGTCGCAGCGGGAAGCGGGCGCGGGCAATCACCAGCAGTCGCGGCCACAAACCCGGATGATGGCGTTGGACCTGCGACTTGAGGCGACCCACAAGGGGCACCAGGTCAGAGGCAAAGTCCTGGTCCTGAACCATTCGCACGAGGCGGGCCGCGTCGCCACCGAGTGCCACCACGCCGACGAGAAGCCGAACCTGCAGTGGCGTGAGCCTGGCCGTTGCGTTCTCGAGGGCTCGCTGAACTTCCTGGGCGGCTCCAAGGTAGGGGCCCCAGCGTTCGGCCTCAAGGAGTGCCCCTGAGCGAATGGTGACGCGGGGCAAACCGATCGCCTGTTGGCTGTCGAATCGCCTGGCGAGCGCGTCGACATCGTCGCGCGTGTTGGTGAGCAGAACCACCTGCTTCGAGCCGCTCAACCAGCCTTGGATGATGGCGAACGTGTCGCGTTCTCGACGCTGTCGGTCAGCGCTCCGCTGCTCGGTGGTGAAACGCCAAGAGCCAGGCACTCTGACAACGAGGGTTTGGCCCTTGCTTTCGAGGGCCGCAGCGAGCCCACGGGCGCGGTACTCAAGGGGATGTTTCTCATCGAAAGCGAGGGCAACTTCGTCGGGGGTCTGCGCGCACTGGCTGAGCGCATGAATCGGAGCATCGACTTCGTCTTGCCCCGGAGGCTCGACGAGGACGGTCGGAATGCGCTTCGACAATTCGCTCGCCAGCTCACTCCGACCTGACCCCGGGGGACCGAACACCCAGACGGGAGCGCGTCTGAGCCGCTCCTCGACCCGGGCTGCCTTCTCGGCCAAGTTGAGCTCCGCGAAAGGAATCATCCAGGGGGAACCTATTCGGTTCGGTGCCTCGTTGCAGCTCCTCCGGCGGCAACCCCCCGGCGCGGTTCCTACCCCTCGGGCTCGAAGGTATACCCCACCCGAAGCATCAGCTCTCGATCGAGGCCCGGCAGGGGCCCAGCGTAACCCCGGTACGCCTGCAGGTATTTGAAGTCGACGCCGAAGACGTTGTACAGGCCCAGCCCGACGAAGAGCCCCTTGACCGCCACGTTGTCGACGAAGACGAAGAGGTTCGCCAGCACCTGCGTGGGGACCTCGGTGGTGACGGCGTCGTCAATGGAACGGACGCCCAGCCGCGGGCCCAACACGATGAGGGTGGGGCTGATGCCGAGCCACGGCACTGGCTTCACCGTGCCGGTGAGCGAGGCTCGATGGGCTGGCGCGCTCAGGTACATGTCGGTGCGGCCTGGGGCGATGTACGGGTCGATGTTCGACATCACCGTCGGCACGTAGAACGAATAGTTCGCGTCGACCCGGCCCCAGCCGCCGCGGGCGCGGAAGGCGATCTCCAGGCCGCGGCTGCCTTGCCGGCCGAGGTTCTGGTAGGCCTGCGTGTTGGTGTCGACGTTCACCGAGTAGGCGATGGGCGCGGTGATGCCGATGTCGAAGAGGTTCGCCGCGAGGCGAATGCTCTTGGTGATGTCCCAGCTCCCTTCCAGCTCGAAGACCATCGTCGACTCAGGCTTGAGCGTTCCCGGTGCGGCCAGGTTGATGGTCTCGGCCGAGGGCGACCGGAACGCCAGGCTGAAGAGGCCCTTCAGGTTGACCGGGCCAAAGCTGCGGAGGAGCACCACGCGTGGCACCAGGGCGCCGCCTACCGCGCTGTTGTTGTCGTAGCGGGCTCCGACGGCGAAGTTGACGATCGGGTTCTCGCTGAAGGCCTCGAGGAAGCCAGCGAAGGTGCGGGAGTCGACCGAGTCCTTCCCGTTGAACTGCGTCATCAGGCCGATGATCGGCCCTTCGACGGTGGCCCGGTCGAACATCGCGTCGCCACCCAGGGTGAGCTGGAGCTCGTCGAACGGCGCCCACCGGGCGATGAGCCGCGCCTTGGTCCGCCAGACGCTCTTGTCGTAGTAGAGGGAGCTCGCTTGGTCCGGCTCCCTCCACGGCACCTGGTAGGTGAAGCTGAGCCGTGGGGTCAGCTCGAAGCGGTTGGTGATGTGGAACGTGCCCTGGAGGTCTCCCACGAACGTGTCGAAGATCGACGGAGACGAAGGCACGGCGGCACCGGCGGCCACTGGGCTGGCGATGTACAGGTGGTGGTAGAGGAACGTGGCGTTGAAGCCCCGAAACCCGACGCCGGTCTGCACCACCACCGGATCGAGGTTGCTGGCCCCCAACTGCGGCACGCTCTGCCCGCTGGGGTCGACGTAGTCGCGCGACGAGCGCTGGCCCTGGCCGATGGAGGACGAGGCGAACAGCGACAGCCCGGGCACCTGATCGACCACGTATCGGCCCGACGCGGTCACGCTCCGCCGGGCGTACCCCTTGGCCAGGTCGGCGACGGACTGCTGGCCGTAGCCGCCTGACACGACGAAGTCCGTGCCTCCCTGGAGGCTGCGGGTGACGACGTTGATGACGGCGAGCTCGGCGTTGCCTCCGTACACCACCGACCCGGGGCCGCGAACGACCTCGACTCGCTCGATGAGCTCGACGGGGAACTCGTTGCCGAGCTGCATGGTGGAATAGAGCTGCTCGTTCATCTCCTTCCCGTCGATCATCAGGAGGATCTTCCCCTCGTGGCCCCACAGGCCGCGGAAGCCCGGCCCGGTGACGCCGAAGGTGTCAGCCCCGATGAAGAAGCCCGGGACCACCGAGAGAATGTCGATGAGGTCTCTCGCGCCGGAGTTGCGAATGTCCTCCGCGCTGATGACGGTGACGACGGCGGGCGAGTCCTTCAGCTTCGTCACCGCGAACGACGCCACCTGGCTGGTGACGTGCGCCTCGTCGACGACGGTCACGACCTGTGAGCCACCGTCGGTCGCCTCGGCCGCCGCCGCGCCCCACGCCCAGCACGTCGCCACCACGGCGAATCGCCTCAAGTCCCTCACTCGATCGAAGTGCAAGAAATCCTCGCTACCTGGTGATTTTCACAGCGGTGACTTTGCCCGCCTCGACGTTGACCGTCCTCGCGCGCTTCACCACGCCGTTAATGCGGATCTCCACGTCGGCGGAGCCTGCCGGGAGGCCCTCCACCTTGGCCGGCGGGAACCCGTAGGGGCGGCCGTTCACCCAGACCTCGGCGTAGAGCCCCGGGGAGGTGATCTCGAGGCCCCCTTTGGTCGAGCTGGCGACCTGTGCCGCGACGGTCACTGGCTGCTGGGCCGCCACCGGGGGCGGAGCCGACGGCTTGGCGGTCGGCGCTGGCTCCGGCGCCGTCACCGCGGGTGGGGCCAGCTCCTGGGTGAGGTCCTTCACCACGGTGGTCGGCCGATTCGCGATCACCTCGACCAGCGTCTCGAAGAGCTTTCGGTCTCCGTCGTACAGCGCCACTCGGTGCACCCCAGCGGAGACCGAGCTGCGCATCGGGGTGAGGTCGGTCGCCGCTCCATCGACGTGTACCAACAGCCCCCGGGGGGTCGAGGTCACCAGTAACAGCCCGGTCACGGTCACGGGCGTGGCGGCGCTGGGCGCGGGCTCGGCTTTGGCGACTCTGGCGGGCTCAGGCCGGGCCGCTTCAGCGTGCACCGGAGGCGGTGGCCGCCGTGCGGGCTTGGCTTTGGCGGCGTGCGAACCCTCTCTCGCGTCGGTGTCGGCGCGGTCCTCGGGCGGGGCGACGGCTCCCGCGCTCGGCGCCACCGACGGGCCCTGGGCCAGGGCCTTGGCTCGGAGCTGCTCGGTGATGCGCAGCAGATCGTCTACCGAATTCTTGTCGGCGAGGTTCGATCTCGCCTCGGTGAGCTGGATGAGCGCCTTGTCGTAGTCGCCCTCGAGCAGAGACTGGTACCCCGCCTGACGCTGGGCCTGACCACGCTTCTCTCGCTCGGCGTCCTCCGGTGGCTTCGGGGTGGGCGCGACAGCGGCGGGCGGCGCCGCGGGCGGGCTCGAGGGCCGGCGCGAACGGAACAATGCGTAGCCCAGGGCGTTGGCCACGATCGCCACCACCACGATGAGGAAGATGAGTTGTCGTTGGCGCATTCCGCGTGGCTCTAGCTGACGAGGTACCAGAACAAGACGCTCACCGCGGCCACGCCGGCCGCGAGCGCCGCCACCAACCAGGTGGGGACCACGCCGTCGCGGGAGGAGGGCTCGGCGATGTCGTTGTCGTCGACCATCGCGACGGTCGAGCGGGTCAAGGGGGTGCTCGGCGTGAAGAGGCGGCGCGAGCTCGAGGCGTCGATCGAGGGCTCATAGGCTGCGTACCGGCCGGAGCGATCTTCAGGGCACAGTTGGTTCACCAGCGTGCCCAGGTGCTGGGCGCCGCTCGTCCATGACTGGGAGACACGGAAGGCGTCGAGGTAGGCGCCCATCTGGGCCGTGGTCTGGTACCGCTGCGAGGGCTCGCGGGCCAGCGCCTTGAGGAGAATGCGCTCGAGGGGCTGGGGGAAGTCGGGGACGATCTTCGAGGGCGGTACCACCTCGGCGCGTGCCACCGCGTTGGCCGTCTGGGGCACCGAGTCTCCCTTGAACAGCCGCACTCCGGTCGACAGCTCATACAGCACGATGCCCAGCGAGAAGACGTCGGAGCGGCGATCGACCGGCAGCGCCAGCACCTGCTCGGGCGACATGTACGACCACTTGCCCTTGACGACCCCGGCCACCGTGCCCTGGCTGTTGATGGCCGTCTTCACCACCCCGAAGTCGGTCAGCTTCACGATGCCGTCTCGCGACAACAGCACGTTGTCGGGGGCGACGTCGCGGTGCACCAGGGCCAGCGGGGCGCCGTCGGGGAGCGTGAAGTCGTGCGCGTAGGCCAGGGCGTTGGCGATGGGAACTCCGACCTCGACCGCCACCCGAGGGCCCAACGGCTGGCCGGCCTTGCGCGCCGCCTTCATCAGCCGATCGAGCGAGGTCCCGTCGACGTACTCCATGGCCAGGTAGTACTGGTCCTGCTCCTTGGCGAACTCGAAGATCTGCACGATGTTCGGGTGGCTCAGCATCGCCGCCACCTTCGCCTCGTTGACGAACATCGCCGCGAACGCGGGGTCCTTCGCCAGGTCGGGGAGAATGCACTTGAGCACGCACGTCTTGGTGAAGCCGTCGGGCCCATCGAGCGTCGCGAGGAACAGCTGGGCCATTCCTCCGGTGCCCAAATCTCGCGCCACTCGGTATTTGCCGAAGAGGTTGCTCGCACCGGACTGACTGGGGGAACTTGAAAAGCTCACACGATTACGGCCCTACCGAGAAGCACAACGCACGTCACCCGGCCACGCGACTGCACACATCTAGCTGGGGGAAACATCGTCGCTTGGTCTGGCCCCTCCTCTCTCGAAAAGCAGGGGCACATTATACGGAGCCGAGAGAGTTGTCTGGATCCTTGTTCGCGGTTGGCGCGATGCCAAGGCGAATTGGGAGCCTGGGTGACTTCTCGGTGACCGTGGATTTGCGTCTCGACAAGTCACTTGTCATCTTGCCACCTACAGGCAACTCACGCCGCCGTCGACGCGCGAGCAGCCCGCGGGACAGTCGAAGACCTTCGTCAGCACGCCGCTCTCGCATCGCAAGATGTTGGTCGCCTTGGACGGATCGCAGCGGGCCTTGCCCTCCGACTCGGGCGCGCAGCGGTCTCCCTCGGTGTTGCCCGTGGTATCGCAGGACAGAGACGAGTCGGCCAGAACCTCGCAGCCTCTCGTGCCTCGACAGTCCGAGTACACCTCCCAGACGTTGCCGGTGCCCGCGTCGGAGGCCCTGCACACCAGCAGGTGCGATATCGGCCCGCCGTCGGGCCCCTCGCAGGCTCCGGCGCCGGTCTGGCTGCACGGCTGGCCCGTCTGCCCGCTCGAGGTGGAGCAACCGGCGAGGAGCACGCCCAGGAGCAGGAAGGGTTTTCGAGAGGCCATTGTCCCATTGTCGCCGCTCTTCGGGCCGTTCATCACCTATAAAGGACCTCGTGTTGAGCCTGTTCGACGAGGTTGATGTGCGCCTGGGGGCCACCCTGCGGGCGGAGTACCAGCGACGGCGGGGCGCTCCCATCGAGGCGCTGCCCAGAGGCGTGACGGTAGTGCTCGCCGGCCACCGGGCCGCGGGGAAGACGCGCCTGTTGCCCCATGTAGCGAAGCTCCTGGGGCGGGAAGGCGTCGACCTCGACGCCGAGCTCGAGCGCACTTCGGGCCGCTCGTTGAGAGACTGGGTCCGTGATGATGAGCCGGGCTTCCGGCAGGCAGAACGGGTGCTGTTCGAAGGCCTCGCGCCGGGCCTGGTGGTGGCCGTGGGCGGCGGCTTTCTGGCCAAGCACCGCGAGGCCCTCTCGGGGGCTCTCGTCGTGCTGGTGCCGGTGACGTTCGAGACCTACGCCGAGCGGCTCACGGCAGACACCACCCGGCCCCGGCTGCGGCCCGAGCTCAGCCTCGACGCCGAGCTCCAGCAGGTCTGGTCGGAGCGGGACGCGCTCCACCAAGCCGCTCGGCCCCTGCCGTTGGTCGACTTCCTCCTCATGGCTGAGCGAGGGCTTCGGCCCCGGAGAGTGGTGACGTTGCCGCCCGAGCTCGACGCCGAGGCCTTCGCCTGGCACGCGCGCCACCTGGGCGCCGAGCTGCTCGAAGTGCGAACCGACCTGGTGGCGCCCGACGTGGATCTCCGCCGCGTGGCTCGGGCCCTTCCACTCCTCGTGTCCCAACGCACCGACGTGGTCCCCGCGCCCTGGCTCAAGCTGGCCGCGCTGGTCGATCGACCGCTGGAGCGAGGCGGCGGTGGCTCGCTGGTCTCGTTCCACGCCGAGACGCCGATGAGCACCAGCGAGGTGATGGCCCTGTGGGCGACGATTCCCCCGGGCGGCTTCGTCAAGCACATCGAGCCCTTGGGGTCGCTCGACTCCGTCGGCCGCCTGTTCGCCACCCGTGACGCTCTGGCGGAGCGCTTCGGAGCCTCGCGGGTGACGGTGCTGCCGATGGGCCCCTTGGCGCTGCCGTTCCGCGCGGTGCTGGCTCCCCGCAACGCCCTCGACTTTCTCGCCATGGAGGGCGGGTGGACCGCCGCGCCCGGCCAGCGCCTGCTGGTCGACGCCGTGCGGGAGACGCGCCGCAACGGCTCAGACCCCGAGCGCGCGCGCAAAGGCATCTTCGGGCACCACATCGCCCACTCCCGCAGCCCTCGCATTCACCGGGCGCCGTTCGATCGGCTCGATCTCGATCCCTCGGCGGTCGACCTCGAGGCGCTCTTGAAGGCCCTCACTCCGTACTACTCGGGCTTCGCCGTCACCAACCCGTTCAAGAAGGTCGCCGCCAGGGCCGTCGGGTCGGATCGCGACGCCGTGAATACGCTGGTGCGTCAGGGAGGGGGCTGGGCGTCCTTCAACTCCGACGTCGAGGGAGCCCGGGCGGCCCTCGAGGCTCTGGGTGAAGGCCCGGTGACGGTGCTGGGAGAGGGCGGAGTGGGCGACGCGCTGAGCGAGGCGGCTCGAGGGCGTTGGCCGCTCGTCTTCGTGAAGCGAGACTCGGTGCCTCGGGCGCCGGTGACGGGCCTGGCCGTGTGGACCTGGCCCGCTCAGCTCGAGGCGCCCGTGGGGCTCAGGTTCGAAAACGCGTCGGTGGCCGTCATCGCCTATGGCGCCCCCGGGTTGGCCATCGCCCGAAAGATTCGCGAGCTGGGAGGCACGCCGGTGCGGCTGGGTCCGCGCTGGTTCATCGCCCAGGCACGCCGTCAACGTCAGCTGTGGGAGTCCGCGACATGAATACCTTTGGCGAGCTGTTTCGAGTCACCACCTTCGGCGAGAGCCATGGCCCAGCGTTGGGGGCCGTCATCGACGGCTGTCCTGCCGGGGTGCCGCTGGATCGAGAGCGGGTGCAGGCGGCGTTGAACCGGCGCCGGCCGGGGCAGTCGGCGGTCACTACCCCTCGCGGCGAGCTCGATCAGGTCGAGCTGCTCTCCGGGCTCTTCGAGGGCAAGACGTTGGGCACGCCCATCGCCGCGGTGGTGCGCAACCAAGACGCCCGGAGCCAGGACTACTCGAAGCTGGCCACGGAGGATCGCCCGGGTCACGCCGATCGCGTCTGGCGAGAGCGCTTTAAACACCGAGACCCACGGGGCGGCGGGCGCACCAGCGGCAGGGAGACGCTCTCTCGCGTCATCGGTGGCGCGGTGGCCGAGGCGCTGCTCGAGCGCGAGGTGCCGGCGCTGAAGACGGTCGCGTGGGTCTCGCAGGTCGGTCCGCTGAGCGCTCCCACGCCTGGGCCGGGCCTCACGCGCCAGGTCATCGACCGTCACACCACGCGCTGCCCCGACGCGGCGACCCACGAGGCGATGGAGGCGCTCATCGTCGCGGCCAAGGCGAAGGGTGACAGCTACGGCGGAGTCATTCAGCTCCGGGTCGAGGGCCTGCCGGTGGGCCTGGGCGAGCCGGTCTTCGGGAAGCTCAAGGCGGTGATGGCGTCGGCGCTCACCGGCGTGGGCGCGGTGACGGGCCTGGTGTGGGGGCCTTTGGACCTCGAGGAGCGGCTCAAGGCGCCGGGCACCCAGTTCCACGCGGTGCCGCCCAGCGGAGCACCCTCTCCGGTGTACGGGGGCATTCAGGGTGGCCTGTCGAATGGCGAGCCGCTCGAGGTGAGGGTGCTGTTCAAACCGCCGGCGACCTTGACCGACCATGCCAAGGGTGGCCGCCACGACCCCTGTATTCTCCCTCGGGCCGTGCCGGTGCTGGAGGCCATGATGTCGATGGCGCTGGCTGACCTCTGGCTCCTGTCGCTCGCGAGGCCCCACCGCCCATGAAGCCACTTGCCCCTGGGAGTTTCGAGCCCTGCGTGGATCGCTGGGGTCGCTTCGAGGAACTCTTGCCCACCCTCGAGGGCCCGGTGATGGCCATCGCCGACGAGCGGGTGCTGAGGCTCCACCCCCACGTCGCTCGCGCGTTGAAGCGCATTCCCACCGTGGTGGCGCTGCGGGCCGGCGAAGGAGCCAAGTCGCTCAAGACCCTCGAGCGCCTGGCTGCCGCGGCCGTGACGGTGCCCCGTCGCTCCACGGTGCTGGCGGTCGGCGGAGGGAGCATCGGTGACGTGGCCACCGTCTTCGCCCACCTGCACAAGCGAGGCGCCCGGCTCATTCAGGTGCCTACCACCTGGCTCGCCGCGGTCGACAGCAGCCTTGGAGGCAAGGGCGCGGTGAACGTCGCCGGCCTCAAGAATGGGCTGGGGGTCTTCCACGCGCCGCTCGAAGGCTGGTTGTGCCTGGAGATTTTCTCCACGCTCACGCCGGCTCAGCTGAGGGAAGGTCAGGCCGAGGCCTACAAAATGGCCTTGACGCTCGACGAGCGCACCTGGAGGACCTGGCGGGTCGCCCGGCCCGATGCCAGCTCGCTCATTCGCACCAGCCGTGCGTTGAAGACGGCCATCTGCGTGAAGGACCCCTACGAGCAGCGGGGCCTGCGCGAGGTGTTCAACTTCGGCCACACCTTCGCGCACGTGGTGGAGTCGGTCAGTCACTACCGGGTGCGGCACGGAGAGGCCGTCGCACTGGGCATGGTCTGCGCGCTGGATCTCGGCCGCGCGCTGGGCGTGACGAGCGAGGCGGTGGCCGAGGCCGTCGAGCCCCTGCTCCCCATGGCCGAACAGGCTCGCCGCCGGCTCGGCTCGGTGCTGGCGAAGGTCTCCACCGCCGAGGTGTCTCAGTTGCTCCGCGGCGACAAGAAGGGCGCCACCAAGACTCACACCCGCTTCATCTTGCTCGAGAAGCCGGGGCACTGGAGGTCTCAAGACGTGCCCAACGAGGCGTGGCATGGCTTGTTCGGTGCTTGGCGCAAGGGGGAGCGGCCGTGAGCCCCCGTTTGAGCCCGCCGTTGTCGAAGTCCGATGCGCAGCGTGCGCTCGTGTTGGCCGAGGCGCTCGGCGTGCCCCTCTCGTCGGTGATTCCGCCCGAGGAGGAGCTCCCTCGCGACGTGCGAGTGCTGCAAAGGGGCCTGGAGCTGCTCCGTGAGCCCACGGCCGACATCGATTGCCACGACGGAGGCGCGCCGTTTCGTTTTCTGCTCACTCAGGCGGCGCTGGCTCCGGGCCGGGTGACGACCTTCACCGGCACGCCGCGGCTGGGAGCGCGGCCCCATCGCCCACTGGTGGAGTCGTTGAAGGGGGCCCTCGGTGCCCACGGCCTCGTGGTGGAGGAAGGCCATCCCTGGCCACTGGTGGTGCGCGCCGGGGCTCGGCTCCCTCAGGGCGTGCACTTCGAGGTGACCGGGGCCGAGAGCAGTCAGTTTGCCTCGAGTCTCCTCTTGGGTGCGGCGCGGGTGGCCCAGGCGACGGGTCAGCCGTCCTCGGTGCTCGTCGTGGGAGCGCTCACCAGCGAGGGCTACCTCGAGCTCACCCGGGCCTGGATGGTGCGCGCGGGCTTCGAGCTCTCATCAAGCGACGGTGGGCAGCGCACGGTGGTGCGGCCGTCGAAGGGGCAGGGCCGGTTGGTGGTGCCCGGCGATTGGTCGTCACTCACCTACCTCCTCGCGTTGGCGTGGAAGTCTCAGGCCGAAGTGGAGCGGGTGGACTTCACCGCCGAGCATCCGGATCGCGCCTTCGTCGGCCACCTGGAATCGGTGGGCCTCACCGTGCACCGCGGGCCACCGGTGCGAGTGAGCGGTGTCGCCTCGGGCGGCTTCGTGGTCGACGCGCAGGTGTGCCCCGACGCGGTGCCCACGCTGGCGGCGGTGGCGGCGATGCTGAAGGCTCCCAGCGTCTTCACCCGGGCCGGCATCCTCCGGCACAAGGAGAGCGATCGCCTGGAGGCGGTGAGAGAGATGCTCGGCCGCGCGGGGCTCACCACCACGCTGAACGAGGAGACGCTCACGGTGGTGCCCGGGCCCGTTCATGACTTCGACTTCGACGCTCGAGATGATCACCGCCTGGCGATGTCGGCCACCGTGCTGGCGTACCTCGGCGGGGTGCGGCTTGGGCTCCATGGGAAACAGGCGGTCACCAAGAGCTTCCCTGGGTTCTGGCGCGAGGTGGACAAGCTGGGCTTCAGCGTCGAGGAGCGGGCTCCGAGTTGACTCGAGCGCTGGGACTGGGGCTTCACGGCTTTGCAAGCCCGCTGGGTTCGACGCGCGAGTCGCGGAGTTCCGCAGAGGACCGCGAGGTAGGCGCCCCATGTTGCCCATTGCGGCGCGGGGTGTCAGTCACCCCGATTGCCTATTGTAGAACCTCTGTACCTGGTCACTCGCGTCGGGCGGCAAAGGACGCAAAGGGTGGTGTGGTCCCAAGCGCGCCACCAGTTCGGCCTCAATTCCCTCCCGTGCCCCGGGCATGACGTCACCACACATCAGGAGAACTTCCTTGAGCCGGCCTTCCTCCATCTCCAAGTTGGCAGACCAGGCGCCGGGGCGGAACCCCTCGACCCCGACCGTGTAGGTGGGATCGCCTGAGTTCCTGAGCCAACGGACCGGTTCGGGGCCTTGCGATGGGAGCGCAGCAACGGCGTCACGTTCTGGCATCCCCAGGGCAAGGCGAGGAAACACTCCCAGCAGCGGCTGCACGGGCGCTTGTGGGAGGGCTTGTGCCGGAGAGCCAGCTTGCGGCGTCTGGCGTTGCGCCTCGGGCACCCCAGATGGCACTGCTATTTCGCTGAAGGGGTTGTCCGGGCGGTTCACGAAGGCCAGGTCCCACGCCAACCCGGCCAGCAACGAAAGCGCCAGCGCGCCCCAAAAGCCGAAGCCCAGCGCGATCGCGACCCCACCAAGAGCCACACCCCACACGACGGACCAGAAGAATCGAGGCATGGAACCCTCCCAGGTTCGAGGATAGCAGCCCGCGCGTCCCGAACTGAGCCTTGGGTGCCGCCGACGCGAGCTGGCACCAGCTCCCGCCCGTGGCCCAGGAACCCGCGCTCGCGGCGGCGGTCTCGTACCGACATGGATCGGGCACCTCCGTGGCTGTCGACGCAGATCCGCACGTCCGCTCGCCCGAGCCGGTTCGGGCGGTCAGGAGAACCAGGCTGCTGGAGTGCTCTAATCACTGTCTCCTCTCTCCGCTGAGGAGCTGGGTGGACTCGACCGAGGACACGGGGAGCCGCCGCCAGCGGGTGGTCGCCTGCGGGCGCGTCATCGAGCCGTAGCGGCCTTCTCGACGCCAGGTCCGTGGCTCGCTGGGGTGAGGGCCAAATGGAAGAGTGGCTTCCATCCGTGACAGTTGGGGCTCGGCCTGTGCGCTCCAGCCCGCGGCCCCAGGAACCTTCGCTCGCGGCCAGGCGCTCTCATCGACATGGATGAGGGCACCTCCGTGGCCGTCGACGCAACGGCGCACGTCCACTCGCTCGCGCCGGTACCCCCACCCAGGAGAACCAGGGTGATGGACCTCTATAATCACTTCCTCCTCCCTCGGCTGACGAGCTGGGTATGCTCGACCGAGGACATGGGCAGCCGCCGCCAGCGGGTCGTACCCCGCGCCCATGGTCGCGTCGTCGAGCTCGGTGCCGGCTCCGGCCACAACCTCCCGTACTACGACGGTCGAGCCGTCGAGCACGTCTGGGCCGTCGAGCCCTCGCATGAGATGTGGCGCCTCGCTTCATCGCGGCGCGCGCAGTCCGTGCCCACGGTGGAGCACGTCCCCACCTCGGCCGAGAGCATCCCCCTTGGAGACTCCGTCGCCGACACCGTCGTCGTGACCTGGGCGCTCTGCACCATTCCCCACCCGGAGCTGGCACTGGCCGAGGCTCGTCGCCTCCTCAAGCCGGGCGGCCTGCTCCTCTTCGCCGAGCACGGCCGCGCCCCCGACGCCTCCGTGCGCCGCTGGCAAGACCGGCTCAACCCCGTGTGGACCCACTTCTCGGGCGGCTGCAACCTCAACCGTGATGTCCCAGGCCTGATGACCCGCGCCGGCTTCACCCTCGAGGACGTCGAGGCAGGGTACGCGCCGGGTCCGAAGCCTCTCAGCTTCCACTTTCTCGGCTCGGCGCGAAAGCCCACGTAGTCCTCCGCCTCGGCCGAGGAGCTGGCGTCCCAGAGCCCATCGTGGCAACACGCACGTGGACCCGCGGGAGACACGACACATGCTCGACGACGTCGAGGGCTTGCGGGCCCTGGTTGCGGTCGCTGACCTCGGCACCTTCTCGGCCGCGGGCCGCGCGCTCAAGCGCTCCACCAACGCGGTCTCGCACCGGGTGGCACGGCTGGAGCACCGGCTGGGGGCCCGCCTCTTCGAGCGCACCACTCGCGTCGTCCGCCCGACGGAGACCGGAGCCCGCCTCGTCGAACGCGCGCGCCGAGTCCTCGAGGAGCTGGAGCTGCTCGAGCAGGAGGCCTCGGCCGGTCACCTCGAGGGCACCGTGCGGGTGGCCCTCCCTCCAGACCTCGCCAGCCCCGAGCTGTTCTCCTCGCTGGCCCAAGCGATGGCCGCCTCGCCAGGGCTCTCCGTCGAGCTCTGGGGGCGCGGTGCTCCGGCCGACCCTCGCCGCGACGGCCTCGATCTCGTGGTGTGGGGCGGGCCGACGCCGGTGCCGCCCGAGCTGACGGCGCGCCGGCTGGGCGAGGTGCGCTTCTGGCTCTGCGCTGCCGCGAGCTACGTGGGCCGCTTCGGGAACCCCCGTGACCCCGAGGCTCTCTCGATGCACCGATGCCTCCTCGCCCGCGCCCCCAACCTGGAGCGGACCTGGGCACTGGTGGGGCCGTCTGGCGAGACCAGGACTGTGCCCGTGGCCGGCTCGCTCGAGAGCGACAACCCCGCCTTGCTCCTCGGCGCTCTCCAGGCGGGCCTCGGCGTAGGCCTGCGCCCCGCAGCCGAGGTGGCGGCCGCCGCGGCCAAGGGCGATTGGGTCCACATCCTCTCCGGCTGGAGCCTGGCTCCGCTGCCGGTGGCCCTGGTCGCACCGCGAGGTCGGCTCCGCGCGCCGACAGTGCGCCTGGTCGCCGGGCTGCTCGAGGCTACCGTGCGCCGTCTCGCCGAGCCTCGGTCATTGTCACAGACTGTGTGACGGTGCAGCTGGGGCCCGGAGGCGAGTCGACCGCTCACCCTGCGCCCACCGCTCGAGGCGGTCAGGAACCGACGGGAACTCTTCGGGCGATCACGACGGGCCTCGCCCTTCCGGTTTCCCTTGGACGGCGAAGCTCGCTACTTCGTTGTCGATGTCTGAGCTGCCAGCGCCTTCCCGGCAGACAAGCTGAACGGAATCGACACGAGGGCGCACGCAGCCGCGGCAGCGAGGAAGTGAACCGAGGTGGGCTGGGGCAGGACGACCAACAAAGCCGTGATGGCGATCCCGGTAAACACGCTCCAAAACAACATCCAGATCCAGAAGGCAGGTTTCATGGCAGATGCCCCTTTCGCGGTAGATGGGCTGACGAAGGCTCGCCCTCCCCGTACGAACGCGCCATGATGACCATCAACTGACTCGCGATTCTCACTCTTTCATCATCGACAGACACGAGCGCAGTCTCTGTATCCGGTACAACTTTTTGCGCAGGTACAGGTGGTTCCCATTGGACACCCCGCGTCAACATTGCACGCTGGCAAGCATGTGGATGCTGCTGTCCCCGCGAAAACGCAAACCTTGCCGGAATCACACGGAGCAATCGATGGGTCACAGGCAAAGAGTGCGCAGACGACGAGTCGGAGGAGTCTCATCAGGGAGTGGCGATGAAGGCTCGGGTCATGGCGGTGGCCGTGGCAGCGGGGGGCCCGACGTCGCGGCGAGGTGTCGACGAATTCCACTCGGGTGGCTGGGCGATGGCGGTGAGGCGGAGGTACTGGACGGCGCCAGGATCGAGGAAGCCCGGCGGCAGGCGGAGGCTCGTCACGTCTCCCACCACCCTCAGCGTGGGGCCCTCGGTTCGGAGCGTGGTGACGCCCGGGTCGAGCGCTACGGCCTGAAGGTCGATGATGGTGGGGCTGCCTCTCCGCGGTGGCTCCCAGGAGACGAGGGGCGTGGCCGCCACATGGGGGAACTGGTCGTCGATGGTGACGCCGTCGACCCGCACGTTGCGCACTGGCATGAGGGGCGCGTCCAGCGTCTGGCTGGCGGCTTCCAGCGACACCACGCGAGACACTACGGCGGTCTCCGAGCGCGAAGGTGAGAAGCCTCCGTCGGGCTGCGGCGCGCGGTAGAGCGCCTCGAAGCGCACAGCCACCGAGACGAAGGGGGTGAAGGCGCGTGGAAAGGGGTTGCCCCAGGTGAGGTCGAGTGAAATCACCCCTGCCCCGGGGCTCGAGCTGACGGTGGCGAGATCCGGCGCACCGGTGGAGATGGTGTTGGGCCCGAAGGCGCCCAGGTGCGCGTCGAGGAGCCAGCGACCCTCGAGGGCGACGGCCTCGGGGTGTACCTCGACGGCGGCTTCCTCGAAGGAGCCTTGGTCGAAGCGAGCGGTGATCGGCTGCTGCACGACCTCGTCGAGGGCCACCGTGGCGGGGGTCAACCGGTTCATGGCGAGGTCGACGGCGAGCGACGCGGCACGGGTGACGGACTTCCAGTGGAGCCCTCCATCGGTCGAGTGCGCGGAGAGCTGGAGGAGCCTCAGGTCGTCACCCTTGGCGGCCTCGACGACCCGGTACCCATCGAGATCGAGCCACAGGCCGGTGAGCGCCGTGTCGCCCGCGTCAGGGGCGTTCTCTCGCATGATGCGCCGGCTCTGGGCCGTCGAGAAGGCGTCGATGCCCGCATTCCACGAGGTCAGCTGCAGCTCGTCGTCGGGGCTCCACGGGGCGAGGTTCGTGGCCGTGAGCCGCAGGCCCTCGCCGGGGTTGGCGATGAAGACGCCCGGGCGTCCGGCGACGTTCTCTCCCAGGTGCAGCTCGTGGGCAGTGGTGCTGAGGAAGACGTCGGCGATGGACACGATGAAGCGCCCATCGGGAACGGAGGGGAAGGTGAACGTGCCGTCGGCGCTCCCAGTGCCGTGGATGACGTCGAAGCCACCATCGCTCGCCTCGAGGTAGAGCGACAGCGAGCCGACCGAGAGGTCCTCGGGGAGGTCGAGCACGCCTCCGTCGACCAAGAGGTAGCGCGCGATGAGGTCGCCCTTCACCGTGGCCGACCGCGGGGCCGAAGGGCAGCCCAGCAGCGCAGAGGCCATGAGGAGCGACGTCGCGAGGGAGCGCATGGGCGCACTCTCGCACGCGCGGATCGGTTGGCGAAAAATGGACATCAGATGTCCAGAATTCACCAATCGATGTGAGGTTAGAGCGTGACGTCCGTCTGGAGGATGGGCGGGAGCCGCACGAAGGAGATGGAGGCCCCGCGCCCGACGAAGCCCCGGGCCTCCTCGATGGCCTCGGAGAGGGTGTTGGTGCGATCCCACCCCATGATGGCCGGTACGTGGTTGTTCTCGGCTCCGGCGGCGATGACCTTGCCCACGTGCTGCCGGCCGTTCTCTCCCCAGTACCACATGAAGAAAGGGTGGGCCCCGTGGTAGCTGTGGCCCTTGCGGTACAGGTGCACGTAGCTGGGGTTCTCGGCGAACTCGCGCTCGTACAGGTGGCCCAGCTTCACTCCGTCGCGCGTCTCGGGCAGGCAGCGGTTGAAGAACTCGATGTACGGCGCGTGGTGGTCGGGGTCGAACTCGTCGTAGCAGGGGTGGGTGAAGATGATGACGCCCCCCTTCTTCACCAGCGGCACGCCCCGGTTCAGGTTGAAGAGGTAGCCCAGCGCCATCACCTGC